>NZ_JAVTWC010000036.1:0-15815 GCF_032229445.1 Tahibacter sp. | reverse complement strand
GTTTCGCGATCCGCGAAGGCGGCCGTACCGTCGGCGCCGGCGTCGTCGCCAAGATCTTCGCCTGAGCAAAAAATCGCGCCGCGCGCTTGAAATAGCGCGCGGCGGCCGAAACTGGCCTTGGCGGCGCAAGCCGCCATCGCCATTTGCGGGTTTGGCAGGTACAGATACAGCAAGTGCGGTGTAACAGGGTTTACGCGGTACGCCAGTAGCTCAATTGGCAGAGCAGCGGTCTCCAAAACCGCAGGTTGGGGGTTCGAGTCCCTCCTGGCGTGCCATTGATCGCAGGTCCGGCGTGAGGCAGCAGTGCGCTTTGCGCCCGCCGCCAGGGCCGCTTCGGCAGCAGGAACATGAACGCGAAAGTCGAACAAGCTTCCGGCACCAGTGCTGCCGATATCGCCAAGCTCACGCTGGCCGCCCTCATTCTGGTCGGCGGTATCGTGGGCTTCTACTATTTTGCCGACGCAGCTCCGGTGCTGCGTGCGCTCGGCATGCTGGCCGCTCTGGTTGGGGCGGTATTCGTCGCCAGCCAGTCCGGTCCGGGACGTAATGCCCGGTTCTTTCTCCGGGAGTCGAGCATTGAACTGCGCAAGGTCGTATGGCCGACGCGCGAAGAAACCATTCGTACGACCGGCGTCATCGTCGTCGTCGTCATCATCATCAGCATCATCCTCGGCCTGATTGACCTGCTGCTCAAGGTCGTCGTCATGGATTGGCTGCTCAAGTTCTAAGGACCGTAATGGCCAAGCGTTGGTACGTCGTCCATGCCTATTCCGGCTTTGAGCACCAGGTTGCGAAAGGCCTGCGTGACCGCGTCGTGCGCGCCGGCATGGAAGACAGGTTCGGCGACATCCTCGTCCCGACCGAAGAAGTGATCGAGATGCGCGGCGGCCAGAAGCGCCGCAGCGAACGCAAGTTCTTTCCCGGCTACGTGCTCGTGCAGATCGAGACGGATACCGAGAACAAGGCGCCGAAGATCGATGACGAGTCCTGGCATCTGGTCAAGGAAACGTCGAAGGTGATGGGTTTCATCGGCGGCACCGCAGATCGTCCGTTGCCGATCAAGGATTCCGAAGCGGACGCAATCCTGCGTCGTGTGCAGGAAGGTGTGGAAAAGCCCAAGCCCAAGGTGTTGTTCGAACCGGGCGAAATGGTCCGCGTGACCGAGGGGCCGTTCAACGATTTCAACGGCGTGGTCGAGGAAGTCAACTACGAGAAGAGCCGCCTGCGAGTCGCTGTGCTGATCTTCGGTCGTTCGACGCCGGTGGAACTGGAATTCGGTCAGGTCGAGAAGGCCTGAACCGCTTCGGGGCAGAGCGCCGCAACGGCCGCTCGCCCCGTTCGTGTTGCCAGTCAGTATTGTTTTTGCAGGACCGTGAAGCCAGGGCGCGTGTAATCCCTGGTCCGATGGGGAGCCTGATGTTCAGGCGTTATACCCGGAGAAGACAATGGCAAAGAAAGTAGTCGGCTATATCAAGCTGCAGGTGAAGGCCGGTCAGGCCAACCCCTCGCCGCCGGTCGGTCCTGCGCTGGGTCAGCGCGGCCTCAACATCATGGAATTCTGCAAGGCCTTCAATGCGGCCACGCAGAAGCTGGAGCCGGGCCTGCCGATTCCCGTCGTGATCACGGCCTATTCGGATCGTTCCTTCACCTTCATCACCAAGACGCCGCCGGCTTCGATCCTTCTGAAGAAGGCTGCGGGCATTCAGTCGGGCTCCAAGCGCCCGAACACCGAAAAGGTCGGCAAGGTCACGCGCAAGCAGCTCGAAGAGATTGCCACCGCGAAGATGCCGGATCTCACCGCCGCTGATCTTGATGCCGCCGTGCGTACCATCGCCGGCAGCGCGCGCAGCATGGGCCTGAACACGGAGATCTAAGGCAATGGCAATCACCAAGCGTTTCAAAGCAATGCAGGGCCTGGTCGAGCCGGGCAAGACCTATCCGCTCGAAGCCGCGCTGAAGATCCTCAAGGACAACGCGAAGGCCAAGTTCGTCGAATCCGTGGACGTCGCCGTCCGTCTGGGTATTGATGCGAAGAAGTCGGATCAGGGCGTGCGCGGCTCCAGCCTGCTGCCGCACGGCACCGGCAAGACCATCCGCGTCGCCGTGTTCTGCCCTCCGGGCGAGAAGGCCGAGGCCGCCAGGGCGGCCGGCGCCGATGCGGTCGGTATGGACGATCTGGCCGAGAAGATGCAGGCCGGTGAACTGAACTTCGGCCGCGTGATCGCGACGCCGGACGCTATGCGCGTCGTAGGCAAGCTCGGTCAGCTGCTGGGTCCGCGCGGTCTGATGCCGAACCCGAAGGACGGCTCGGTCACCGCAGACGTCGCCACCGCGGTCAAGAACGCGAAGGCGGGTCAGGTCAAGTTCCGCAATGACAAGGCCGGCATCATCCACGCCACCATCGGCAAGGCTAGCTTCGAAGCCGACGCACTGAAGGACAACCTCAACACGCTGCTGGCGGATCTGCTCAAGGCCAAGCCGGCTGCGGCCAAGGGTCACTACCTGCAGAAAGTGTCGCTGTCGACCACGATGGGCCTCGGTGTGATCGTCGACCAGTCCACGCTGGGCGTGAAGCAGTAATTCGCAAGCGCGGCGCAAGTCGCACCCCGGCGATTGAACATGCCGGAACAATTTTGAGGGCACCCGGCGATTACGGCCGGGCGCCGTCAAAGACCGCAGGCGACCATACCGGTATGCCCAGGAGAGCAGGGAAGCGCAGCACTGCGACGGATGCTCCCGGTCATGCCGCAAAGGTCTTAAACCATCGGCCTGCGTAGATGGTGTAGCCCGTAACAGGTTTTCCTGGAACGGCCACCAAAACGGTATCGCGAGATACCAGCGGATCTGAAAGGACTGAACGATCCGTTTCGCTGATGGATGCATGGCACAGGAGTGCTCTGCTATCCGGTTCGGAGAACGCAATGGCGCTCAATCTTGCGCAAAAGAAAGAGGTCGTTGCCGAACTGGCGAATGTGGCTTCCTCGGCTTATTCCCTGGTCGCCGCCGAGTACGCGGGTCTTACCGTCGGGCAGCTCACCGAGCTGCGCAAGAAGGCGCGTCAGAATGGTGTGTTTCTTAGAGTTGCCAAGAACACGCTGGTCTCGCGCGCAGTAGAGGGGACCGATTACGAGTGCGTCAAGGACTCGCTGGTCGGCCCGCTGCTGTATGCCTTCTCGAAGGAAGATCCCGGTGCTGCCGGCCGTCTGATCAAGGATTTCGCCAAGGCTGCGGACAAGCTGAAACCCGTATTGGTCGCGATGGGCGGCAAGGCATACCCAGGCTCGCACATTGACGTGCTGGCTTCGCTGCCGACCCGCGATCAGGCACTCAGCATGTTCCTCAACGTGCTTATCCAGCCCGCCACCATGCTCGTCCGCCTGCTGTCGGAACCCGCGTCGCAAATCGCGCGCGTTACCAAGGCAGCCGGTGAGAAGCAGGCGGCTTGAGCCACACGCCAGCCGGTCACGAAATTCACAACTTAGCCGTAATTTCCAGGAGTTAACACTATGTCTCTCAGCAACGAGCAGATCATCGAAGCGATCGCCGGCAAGACCCTCATCGAAGTGATGGAGCTGGTCAAGGCGATGGAAGAAAAGTTCGGCGTGTCCGCCGCTGCCCCGGTCGCTGCTGCGGCTGGCCCGGCAGCTCCGGCCGCTGTCGTCGAAGAAAAGACCGAATTCACCGTCGTGCTGAAGGCCACCGGCGAGAAGAAGGTCGAAGTGATCAAGGCTGTCCGCGCGATCACCGGCCTCGGTCTGAAGGAAGCCAAGGACCTCGTCGAATCTGCTCCGGCCACCGTCAAGGACGCCGCCAGCAAGGACGATTCGGCCAAGTTCAAGAAGGAACTGGAAGCTGCCGGCGCTACCGTCGAGATCAAGTAAGCGACGCGTTGCGTTGCCTGCTAGTCCAGGCAAGACGAAAGCCTGGGGGCGTAAGCTCCCGGGCTTTCACTGTTGTTCGCAGGACCGCGACTATCGGCAAGCAGTGATGGAACAGAAACACTTTTTGCCGATATCCGTTTTCCCTTCCACGTTGCTGCTTCCGCAGTGACGGTTTTGACGACCCGAGGCGGTACCCGACCATGACCTACTCGTTCACCCAGAAGAAGCGTATCCGCAAGGATTTCGGCAAGCGCCCCGTCGTGCTTGACGTTCCTTTCCTGCTCGCCATCCAGGTGGATTCCTACCGGGAATTCCTCCAGCTCGACGCCGGCGGCGTGACCGCCCGCGAAGACAAAGGCCTGCATGCGGCGCTGAAGTCGGTGTTCCCGATCACGAGCTATTCGGGCAATGCTGCCCTCGAATACGTCAGCTACCGCTTGGGCGAACCCCCGTTCGATGAGCGCGAGTGCCGCCAGCGCGGCATGAGCTACGGCGCGCCGTTGCGCGTGACCGTGCGCCTGGTCATCTATGACCGCGAAAGCCCGGCAAACAACAAGGCGATCAAGTACGTCAAGGAGCAGGAGGTCTACATGGGCGAAGTGCCGCTCATGACCGACACCGGCACCTTCATCGTCAACGGTACCGAGCGTGTCATCGTCTCGCAGCTGCACCGCTCGCCCGGCGTGTTCTTCGATCACGACCGCGGCAAGACGCATAGCTCGGGCAAGCTGCTGTTCTCGGCCCGCGTCATTCCGTACCGTGGTTCCTGGCTCGATTTCGAATTCGATCCCAAGGACTGCCTGTTCACGCGTATCGACCGTCGCCGCAAGCTGCCGGTCACCGTGCTGCTGCGTGCTCTCGGCTACACCAACGCCGAGATGCTCGATCTGTTCTTCGAGAAGAACGTGTTCACCCTCGGCAAGCAGGGCGGCGCCGAACTTGAACTCGTTGCCGAACGCCTGCGTGGCGAGACGCTGAACTTTGATCTGCGCGCTGGCGAGAAGGTCGTCGTAGAGGCTGGCAAGCGCATCACGGCGCGCCACGTACGCGAGTTGCAGAAAGAAAACATCAACTCGCTCGAAGTGCCGGACGACTACCTGCTCGGCCGCATCGTCTCGCACGATGTCATCGACAAGAAGACCGGTGAACTGCTGGCCCTGGCCAACGAAGAACTCAACGAAACCCTGCTGGAGAAGTTCCGCAAGGGCGGCGTCGAGAAGATTTCTACACTGTGGGTTAACGACCTGGATCGCGGTCCGTACATCTCGAGCACGCTGCGCATCGATTCGACCAAGACGCCGCTTGAGGCGCTGGTCGAAATCTACCGCATGATGCGTCCGGGCGAGCCGCCGACCAAGGAAGCTGCGCAGAACCTGTTCTTCAACCTGTTTTTCACCTTCGAGCGCTACGACCTCGATCGTGTTGGCCGCATGAAGTTCAACCGTCGCGTCGGGCGCAAGGACGACAACGGTCCTGGCATTCTGTATGACCACCGTTACCTGGCTGAGCGCAACGACGAGAACTCGAAGTCGCTGGTCAAGGAACTGGGCCAGACCTCGGACATCCTCGACGTCATCCGTACGCTGTGCGAAATCCGCAACGGCCGCGGCGTGGTCGACGATATCGATCATCTCGGCAACCGTCGCGTGCGTTCGGTCGGCGAAATGGCTGAGAACGTATTCCGCATCGGTCTCGTGCGTGTCGAGCGCGCCGTTAAGGAGCGTCTGTCGCTGGCCGAGTCCGAGGGACTGACGCCACAGGAACTCATCAATGCCAAGCCGGTCGCCGCCGCGATCAAGGAATTCTTTGGTTCCTCGCAGCTGTCGCAGTTCATGGACCAGAACAACCCGCTGTCGGAAGTCACGCACAAGCGTCGCGTGTCGGCCCTCGGCCCGGGTGGCCTCACGCGTGAGCGCGCCGGCTTCGAAGTACGCGACGTGCATCCGACCCATTACGGTCGCGTCTGCACCATCGAAACGCCGGAAGGCCCGAACATCGGCCTGATCAATTCGCTCGCCGTGTACGCGCGCACCAACGACTACGGCTTCCTCGAGACACCGTACCGCCGCGTGACCGACGAGAAGATTACCAATGAAGTCGACTACCTCTCGGCGATCGGCGAAGGCGAGTTCGTTATCGCCCAGGCCAACTCGCCGCTGACCGAAGACGGTCGTTTCGTCGACGAATACATCGCCTGCCGCTACCGCGGCGAATCCGAGCTGCGTCCGGCCAGCGATGTGCACTACATGGACGTGTCGCCGATGCAGACCGTGTCGGTCGCCGCGGCGCTCGTGCCGTTCCTCGAGCACGACGATGCGAACCGCGCGCTCATGGGTGCGAACATGCAGCGTCAGGCCGTGCCGACGCTGCGCGCTGAAAAGCCGCTGGTCGGTACCGGCATCGAGCGCGCCGTAGCGCGCGACTCGGGTGTGCTGGTGCTGGCCAAGCGCGGCGGCGTCATCGATCAGGTCGACGCCGGCCGTATCGTCGTGCGTGCGCACGAAGTCGAAGTCGGCGACAACGACGCGGGCGTCGATATCTACACGCTGACCAAGTACACCCGTTCCAACCAGAACACCTGCATGAACCAGCGTCCGCTGGTCAGAGTAGGCGATGTGGTCGCGACCGGCGACGCGCTGGCCGACGGCCCGTCGACCGACATCGGTGAGCTGGCCCTGGGCCAGAACATGCTGATCGCGTTCATGCCCTGGAATGGCTACAACTTCGAAGACTCGATCCTGATTTCCGAGCGCGTCGTCGAGGAAGATCGCTACACGACGATCCATATCGAAGAACTGACCTGCGTTGCGCGCGACACGAAGCTCGGACCGGAAGAAATCACCGCCGACATTCCGAACGTCGGTGAGCAGGCTTTGTCGCGCCTGGACGAATCCGGTGTCGTCTACATTGGTGCCGAAGTGAAGGCGGGCGACATCCTCGTCGGCAAGGTCACGCCGAAGGGCGAGTCGCAGCTGACACCGGAAGAGAAGCTGCTGCGCGCGATCTTCGGCGAGAAGGCTTCGGACGTGAAGGACAGCTCGCTGCGCGTGCCGCCTGGCATGGACGGCACTGTCATCGACGTTCAGGTGTTCACGCGCGACGGTATTGAGAAGGACAAGCGCGCGCGCCAGATCGAGGAAATGGAAGTCAAGCGCGTCAAGAAGGACTTCGACGACCAGTTCCGCATCCTCGAAAGCGCGATCTACGCGCGCCTGCGCTCGGCGCTGCTCGGCAAGACCGCCAACCATGGCCCGAATGCCCTGAAGAAGGGTGCCGAGATCACCAACGAGTATCTCGACGAGCTTAAGAAGGACGAGTGGTTCAAGCTCAGCGTCAAGGATGATGACGCCGCCGAGTTCCTCGAGCGTGCCGCCGAGCAGATCCGTCGCCACCGCGAAGAGTTCGACCGCCGCTTCAAGGAAAAGCAGGCCAAGATCACCCAGGGCGACGACCTCGCGCCGGGCGTCCTGAAAATGGTCAAGGTTTATCTGGCCGTGAAGCGCCGCATCCAGCCGGGCGACAAGATGGCTGGCCGTCACGGCAACAAGGGCGTGGTCTCGATGATCGTGCCGGTCGAAGACATGCCGTTCTCGGCTGACGGCCGTCCTATCGACATCGTGCTGAACCCGCTCGGCGTCCCATCGCGTATGAACATCGGTCAGGTGCTCGAAGTGCATCTGGGCTGGGCCGCCAAAGGGCTGGGCCACAAGATCGAAGCGATGCTCGCGGCGAATGAGAAGGCCAGCGAATTGCGCAAGTTCATCGGCCAGATCTACAACCACGACAGGGAATCCTTCGGCAAGGACCGCGTCGAACTCGACCAGTTCAGCGACGACGAACTCAAGGTCCTGGCCAAGAACCTGACCAAGGGCGTGCCGATGGCAACGCCGGTATTCGACGGCGCGTTCGAGGAAGAGATCAAGCACATGCTGAAGCTGGCCGGTCTGCCGACATCGGGCCAGACCATCCTGATCGACGGTCGCACGGGCGAACAGTTCGACCGCCCGGTCACGGTCGGCTACATGCACATGCTCAAGCTCAACCATCTCGTCGACGACAAGATGCATGCGCGTTCCACTGGTCCGTACTCGCTCGTCACGCAGCAGCCGCTCGGCGGCAAGGCGCAGTTCGGTGGCCAGCGATTCGGCGAAATGGAAGTGTGGGCGCTGGAAGCCTACGGCGCGGCGTACACGCTGCAGGAAATGCTGACGGTCAAGTCCGACGACGTGCCGGGCCGCAACCAGATGTACAAGAACATCGTCGACGGCAACCACGAGATGGTGGCGGGCATGCCGGAATCCTTCAATGTGCTGGTGAAGGAAATCCGTTCGCTCGCGATCAACATCGAGCTGGAAGAGACGAAGTAAGCGGCCGGCGTGAGGAGATTACGAAATGAAAGACTTGCTCAACCTGTTCAACCAGCAGCGTCAGACGCTGGACTTCGACTCCATCCGCATCGGTCTGGCTTCGCCGGACCTGATCCGCTCGTGGTCATTCGGTGAGGTAAAGAAGCCGGAGACGATCAACTACCGCACCTTCAAGCCGGAGCGTGACGGTCTGTTCTGCGCGGCCATCTTCGGCCCGATCAAGGACTACGAGTGCCTCTGCGGCAAATACAAGCGCATGAAGCACCGTGGCGTCGTCTGCGAAAAGTGCGGCACCGAAGTCACGCTGGCCAAAGTGCGTCGCGAGCGCATGGGCCACATCGAGCTGGCCAGCCCGACCGCCCACATCTGGTTCCTGAAGTCGCTGCCATCGCGCATCGGCCTCATGTTGGACATGACCCTGCGCGATATCGAACGCATTCTGTACTTTGAGGCGTACGTAGTCGTGGAGCCGGGTTTGACCGCGCTGGAGCGTGGTCAGCTGCTGACTGAAGAGCAGTACCTGCAGGCGGTGGAAGAGCACGGTGACGAGTTCGACGCCCGCATGGGCGCCGAAGCCGTCTATGAGCTGCTCAAGGCCATCGACCTCAACCAGGAACTGATCAAGCTGCGCGAGGAAATCGCCAGCACGAACTCGGAAACGAAGCTCAAGCGTCTGTCAAAGCGCATCAAGCTGGTCGAGAGTTTTCTCGAGTCGGGCAACCGTCCGGAATGGATGGTGATGACGGTGCTGCCGGTGCTGCCGCCGGACCTGCGTCCGCTGGTGCCGCTGGACGGTGGCCGCTTCGCGACGTCGGACCTCAACGACCTTTACCGCCGTGTGATCAACCGCAACAACCGCCTTAAGCGCCTGCTCGAACTCAACGCGCCTGACATCATCGTGCGCAACGAAAAGCGCATGCTGCAAGAGTCGGTCGACGCGCTGATGGACAACGGCCGCCGTGGTCGTGCCATCACCGGTACCAACAAGCGCCCCCTCAAGTCGCTCGCCGACATGATCAAGGGCAAGCAGGGCCGTTTCCGCCAGAACCTGCTCGGCAAGCGTGTCGACTACTCCGGCCGTTCGGTCATCGTGGTCGGCCCGACGCTGCGCCTGCACCAGTGCGGTCTGCCGAAGAAGATGGCGTTGGAGCTGTTCAAGCCCTTCATCTTCTCCAAACTGCAGCGACGTGGCCTGGCCACGACGATCAAGGCGGCGAAGAAGCTGGTCGAGCGCGAGGAAGCCCAGGTGTGGGACATCCTCGAAGAGGTGATCCGCGAACATCCGGTCATGCTCAATCGCGCACCGACGCTGCATCGCCTGGGCATCCAGGCATTCGAGCCGGTGCTGATTGAAGGCAAGGCGATCCAGCTGCACCCGCTGGTCTGTACCGCGTTCAACGCGGACTTCGACGGCGACCAGATGGCCGTGCATGTGCCGCTTTCGCTGGAAGCACAGCTCGAAGCGCGCGCACTCATGATGTCGACCAACAACATCCTGTCCCCGGCCAACGGCGATCCGATCATCGTGCCGACGCAGGACGTGGTGCTCGGTCTGTACTACATGACTCGCGAGCTCGTGAACGTCAAAGGCGAGGGCATGGTCTTCGCCAATGTCGCCGAAGTGCATCGTGCCTACCAGAATCGCGCCGTCGAGCTGCATGCGAAGGTCAAGGTTCGCCTGACGCTGTCCGACCGCGATGACAAGACCGGCGAACGCTCGGAACGCGTGGCCATCGTCGATACCACGGTCGGTCGCGCGCTGCTGCACGAGATCATTCCGGCTGGTCTGCCGTTCGCGCTGGTCAACACCGAGCTGACGAAGAAGAACATCTCGCGTCTGATCAATGCCTGCTACCGCAAGCTGGGTCTCAAGGACACGGTCGTGTTCGCCGACCAGCTGATGTACACGGGCTTCCACTACGCGACGCGTGCCGGTATCTCCATCGGCATCGACGATATGAAGATACCGCGTGAGAAGAAGGCGATCCTCGAAGTCGCTGAAAAGGAAGTCGTCGAGATCCAGGAGCAGTTCCAGTCCGGTCTCGTCACTGCGGGCGAACGCTACAACAAGGTCGTCGACATCTGGTCGCGCACGAACGAGCAGGTGGCCCAGGCCATGATGCGCGGCATCGGTACCGAGAAGGTGCTCAATGCCAAGGGCGAGACGGTCGAACAGAAGTCGATGAACTCGATCTACATCATGGCCGACTCCGGCGCGCGCGGTAGCGCGGCGCAGATTCGCCAGCTCGCTGGCATGCGCGGCCTCATGGCCAAGCCGGACGGTTCGATCATCGAGACGCCGATCAAGGCGAACTTCCGCGAAGGCCTCGACGTTCTGCAGTACTTCATCTCGACGCACGGCGCGCGTAAGGGTCTGGCTGACACCGCGCTGAAGACCGCCAACTCGGGTTACCTGACCCGTCGTCTCGTCGACGTGGCGCAGGACATGGTCGTCACCAGCGTCGACTGCGAAACGTATGAAGGCCTGACCATGACTGCGATCGTCGAAGGCGGCGACGTGGTCGAGCCCTTGCGCGATCGCGTGCTGGGGCGCGTGGTGGCCGAAGACGTCTATGCGCCGGGCAACGACGATCAGCCGATCGTGACGCGCAACACGCTGCTGGACGAAGCGTTGGTCGACAAGATGGATCAGGCCAGCGTGCAGTCGATCAAGGTGCGCTCGCCGATCACGTGCGAAACGCGCTTCGGTGTCTGCGCCCATTGCTATGGCCGCGACCTCGCTCGCGGACACATGGTCAACCAGGGCGAAGCGGTTGGCGTCATCGCGGCGCAGTCCATCGGTGAACCGGGTACGCAGCTGACGATGCGTACGTTCCACATCGGTGGTGCGGCATCGCGAGCCGCGGCCGTCGACAACGTGCAGGTCAAGACTACCGGCGCGCTGCGCTTCAACAACCTCAAGACAGTGCAGCACTCGCAGGGCCATCTGGTCGCAGTGTCGCGCTCGGGCGAAGTGTCGGTGCTCGATACGCACGGCCGTGAGCGTGAGCGCTACAAGGTGCCTTACGGTGCGACGATTTCGGTCAAGGACGGCGCTCCGGTCAAGGCTGGCCAGATCGTTGCGAACTGGGATCCGCATACCCATCCGATCGTGTCGGAAGTGGCTGGTGTGCTGCGCTTCATCGACTTCATCGATGGTGTGACGGTTCAGGCCCAGACTGACGAGCTGACCGGTCTGGAAAGCGCAGTCGTCACGGATCCGAAGCGTCGCGGTACACAGGCCAAGGATCTGCGCCCGACCGTGCGCATCGAAGACAAGAAGGGCAAGGAACTCAAGCTGCCCGGCACCGACATCCCGGCGCAGTATTACCTGCCGGCTGGCGCCATCGTCTCGTTGCAGGACGGCGTGGAAGTGGGCGTGGGTGACGTGGTTGCCCGTATCCCGCAGGAAACGTCGAAGACCCGCGATATCACCGGCGGTCTGCCGCGCGTGGCCGACCTGTTCGAAGCGCGCAAGCCCAAGGAGCCGGCAATCCTTGCTGAGCGCTCGGGCATCATCAGCTTCGGCAAGGACACCAAGGGCAAGCAGCGCCTGATCATCAAGGACGTCGATGGCAACGAGCACGAGGAGCTGATTCCCAAGTGGCGTCACGTCATCGTTTTCGAAGGCGAACATGTGGAGAAGGGCGAAACCGTTGTCGACGGCGAGCCGAATCCGCATGACATTCTGCGCCTTCTGGGTGTCGAGCCGCTGGCGGCCTACCTGGTCAAGGAAATTCAGGACGTCTATCGCTTGCAGGGCGTGCGCATCAACGACAAGCACATCGAAACGATCATTCGTCAGATGTTGCGCAAGATTGAGATCACCGTCGCTGGCGATACGCGTTTCCTGCGCGGCGAGCAGGTCGATCGTATTCGTATGATCGAAGAAAACCGTCGTGCGGACGGACGGGGCGAGCTATCCGCGCAGTTCGATCCGGTCCTGCTGGGCATCACCAAGGCTTCGCTCGCGACCGAGTCGTTCATCTCGGCGGCATCGTTCCAGGAAACCACCCGCGTCCTTACCGAAGCGGCGGTCCGTGGCACGCGCGATACCTTGCGTGGGCTTAAGGAGAATGTTATCGTCGGCCGTCTTATTCCGGCCGGTACTGGCTTGGCCTATCACGCCACACGTCGCCGCCTCGCGGCCGGTGGTTTGTCGGATTCGGACATCGAAACCCTTCGCGGTGGCGTTACCGAATTCGTGGCCGACTCCGCCGACGACAACGGCTAAGTACCAGCGTCCTTGCGACGCTAAAAACGACATCGAAATGAGGCGCAGGATGTGCCTCGTGTTCGAATACATGGAAGTGAAGACCGGGGTGTCGTGTTGACGCCCTCGTCAACCGCTTGTTAAACTCTTGCGTCTTGGCAGGTCGATTTGTTTCGGCCTGTCTTTTGTTTCTTAAGGCATCCACGAATGGCGACTATCAACCAGTTGGTGCGTAAACCGCGTAGCCCGAAGACCTATAAGAGCGCCTCACCGGCTCTCCAGAGCTGTCCGCAGCGTCGCGGCGTCTGCACCCGTGTATACACCACCACCCCGAAGAAGCCGAACTCGGCTCTGCGCAAGGTGGCCAAGGTTCGTCTGACCAACAGTTACGAAGTCATCAGCTACATCGGTGGCGAAGGTCACAATCTGCAGGAGCACTCGGTGGTCCTGATTCGCGGCGGTCGTGTGAAAGACCTGCCGGGCGTGCGCTACCACACGGTGCGCGGTTCGCTCGACGCCGCTGGTGTCGCGAAGCGTCGCCAGGGTCGTTCGAAGTACGGCGCCAAGCGCCCGAAGTCCTGATTAGAGAAGGCTTGAATCATGTCGCGTAAAGGTTCCGCCCCCACCCGTGTGCTGCTGTCCGATCCCAAGCACAACAGCCAGCTTATCGCTCGATTCATCAACATGGTGATGAAGAGCGGCAAGAAATCGGTTGCTGAAGGCATCGTCTACGGTGCGCTCGATCATATCGGTCAGAAGAATGCCGACTCGCTGTCGCTGGTCGAGAAGGCGCTTAGCAATGTCGCCCCGGCTGTCGAAGTGAAGTCGCGCCGCGTCGGTGGTGCGACCTATCAGGTTCCGGTCGAAGTTCGTTCGGCTCGCCGCACGGCACTGGCCATGCGCTGGGTCATCGACGCAGCGCGCAAGCGCAGCGAAAACTCGATGCCGCGTAAGCTGGCCGCCGAACTACTCGAGGCTTCCGAGAACCGCGGTTCCGCGGTCAAGAAGCGTGAAGAAACGCATCGTATGGCGGAAGCCAACAAGGCGTTCTCGCACTATCGCTGGTAAGAGTTGAGGGAACGACTGTGGCCCGTACTACCCCTATCGACCGTTATCGCAACTTCGGCATCATGGCTCACATTGATGCTGGCAAGACGACGACGACCGAACGCATCCTGTTTTACACCGGCGTCAACCACAAAATCGGCGAAGTGCACGAAGGTGCTGCGACGATGGACTGGATGGAGCAGGAGCAAGAGCGCGGCATTACGATTACGTCGGCCGCGACGACCTGTTTCTGGAAGGGCATGGACATGTCTTTTCCGGAACACCGGTTCAACATCATCGACACCCCTGGGCACGTAGACTTCACCATCGAAGTCGAGCGTTCGCTGCGCGTGCTCGACGGCGCGGTGTTTGTCCTTTGCGCCGTTGGCGGCGTGCAGCCGCAGTCGGAAACCGTCTGGCGTCAGGCCAACAAGTACGGCGTGCCGCGCATGGCATTCGTCAACAAGATGGACCGCACCGGCGCCGACTTCAGCAAGGTCGTCTCGCAGTTGAAGGCTCGTCTTGGCGCTAATCCGGTGCCGATGCAGGTGCCGATCGGCGCGGAAGAGAATTTCGAAGGCGTGGTCGACCTCATCAAGATGAAGGCGATCTACTGGGATGTTGAAGCCCAGGGAACGAAGTTCGAATACCGCGACATTCCGGCCGATCTCGTGAAGACGTGCGAGGCCGCGCGTAGCTTCATGGTGGAAGCAGCCGCAGAAACGTCCGACGAATTCATGAACAAGTACCTCGAGGAGGGTGATCTCTCGGAAGAGGAAATCATGAAGGGGATCCGGGCCGGCACGCTGGCGACGAGCCTTATTCCGGTCTTTTGTGGCACGGCGTTCAAGAACAAGGGCGTGCAGGCGATGCTGGATGCGGTCATCCATTATCTGCCGGCGCCGTCCGATCGTCCGCCAGTCAAGGGCATCGACGAGGACGAGAAGGAAGCGACGCGTTCAGCTGGTGACAGCGAGCCGTTCTCGGCGCTCGCGTTCAAGATCATGACTGATCCGTTCGTCGGCTCGCTGTCGTTCTTCCGTGTCTACTCGGGAACGCTGAACTCTGGCGATACCGTCTACAACCCGGTCAAGAGCAAGAAAGAACGTGTTGGCCGCATTCTGCAGATGCATGCGAACCAGCGTGATGAAATCAAGGAAGTTCGCGCTGGCGATATCGCCGCTGCGGTCGGCTTGAAGGATGTTACGACGGGCGACACGCTGTGCGCGCCGAACAACGTCATCACGCTTGAGCGAATGATCTTCCCGGAGCCGGTCATCGCGATGGCGGTTGAGCCGAAGACAAAGTCTGACCAGGAAAAGATGGGCATGGCGCTTTCGCGTCTTGCGCAGGAAGATCCGTCGCTGCGTGTGCGAACTGACGAGGAATCCGGCCAGACCATCATCGCCGGTATGGGCGAGTTGCATCTGGAAATCATCGTTGATCGCATGAAGCGCGAGTTCAACGTGGAAGCCAATGTCGGCAAGCCGCAGGTTGCGTACCGCGAGACGATTCGCAAAGCGGTCAAGCAGGACGGCAAGTTCGTGCGCCAGTCTGGTGGTAAAGGTCAGTACGGCCATGTCGTGCTCGAGATCGAACCACAGGAACGTGGCGTGGGCTATACGTTCGAGAATGCGACCGTCGGCGGTACGGTTCCGAAGGAATATGTGCCGGCGGTAGACAAAGGTATTCGCGAGGCGATGCAGAACGGCATTCTTGCCGGCTTCCCGGTCGTTGATATCAAGGTCCGCCTTGTCGACGGTTCGTATCATGAAGTCGACTCGAATGAAATGGCCTTCAAAATCGCGGGTTCGATGGGCTTCAAGGAAGGTTTCCACAAAGCCAACCCCGTGCTTCTCGAGCCGATCATGAAGGTAGAAGTCGTTACGCCGGAAGACTACATGGGCGACGTGATGGGCGATCTTTCGCGCCGTCGCGGCATCCTTCAGGGTTCCGATGACAGCCCGTCGGGCAAGGTCATCAACGCGCTGGTGCCGCTGGGTGAAATGTTCGGCTACGCCACCTCGATGCGCTCCATGTCGCAGGGCCGCGCCACATTCACCATGGAATTCGATCACTACGCAGAAGCGCCGAATAACATCGCCGAACAGGTGATGAAGAAGGCCGGCTAAGTCATCGTCACCGCTATTCACTGTTTGAGGTTTTGAGTCATGGCTAAGGGTAAATTCGAGCGCACCAAGCCGCACGTCAACGTCGGCACGATCGGTCACGTGGACCACGGCAAGACGACACTGACGGCAGCGCTGACGAAGATCGGTGCCGAGCGATTCGGTGGCGAGTTCAAGG
>NZ_JAVTWC010000035.1:0-90041 GCF_032229445.1 Tahibacter sp. | reverse complement strand
AACGCTTCGCTCAAGCCATTAAGGTGGTAACGAGCGTGAGCGAGTTCATGAAACAAGGTAAACCAGAAGCTATCAATGCGATCAAAACGCAGCGTGAGGCCAACGACGGCTCTGCCGGAAGCCGACATCATGACGGCTCCGTCAGCCAACATTGTCGGCAGACCAGGCTCGACAATCAGAATGATTCCCAGTCCCAGCAAGGCTGCTTCGACGCGCTTCGGCCCGTCCGGAAACTGACTCAGTTGAGCTAGCTCACGAAAGACCTTGTCATTGAGGCCGTGTGGCGAGAAAGCGGGCGCATCGTTCTCACGCCCTTTCGCTTTGATGAGAATCTGGCTTGTCCACGCAACAAGCGCATAGCGTGTTTGCGCTGTAATTCCCTGCCCTCGAAAGCTGCGCCGGAACAGCGCAGGAAACGAGTCGACGCGATCAACCACCTTACCGAGGAAGCTTCGGACCAGTTGCTCGGGATCTTGACGTTTACCCAATGCCAGATCGTCGAACCAGCCACGACGCTGCATTTCAGCAACAGGAAACTCATTCCACCGGATCCAGTCGAAACGGTCTTCTGATTGCCTTTCCATAGCATCTGACGCCGAACGCTCGCGTTGCGGTTCAATCAGGACCCTCAGGGGAATACCTAGTCCGGAGTGCAACGCCCGGATCATGTCCAAGGTCAAAGTGCGCTTGCGACTCAGAACCTCCGAAACACGGTTCTTTCCGCCCAATAGCGGCGCCAAGTCCTTCTGACGCAGCCCCTGCTCTTCCATGCGGAACTCAATCGCATCTACCGCGTCAGCTGGCTCGAATGCGAACTGTCGACTCTCGTATTCCCGCACGAGGACGGTCAGCAGTTCCAGGCGATCACCTGGAACACTGTCAATCGGCGGATCCTCACCGATCAGCCTCTCCAACTCGTTAAGCGCAGACTCGTAGTCATCCCCGCTTTTGATGACC
Source organism: Tahibacter sp. (assembly GCF_032229445.1). Classification (NCBI taxonomy): domain Bacteria; kingdom Pseudomonadati; phylum Pseudomonadota; class Gammaproteobacteria; order Lysobacterales; family Rhodanobacteraceae; genus Tahibacter; species Tahibacter sp. The sequence continues at coordinate 89,084 of NZ_JAVTWC010000035.1, read as the reverse complement.
CGCGCAACCGACATATCGTCTTTCATGAACTTCATGGGTCTTAATGTCGGGTCTGTTTCTGTTGGGTGTAGTCGGCACTCGACCCCACCCATTTAACGAGCAGGGTTGAGTGACTAAACGAAATGAGCACCTCGACAACCATTTCCTCGCCCCCGAAGTGAAAAACCGCCACATTCGGTGCCAGGAAACGTGCCGACGCATATCGATTTTCAGTCTGCATTTGGCTGCCTAGGTCCGCCTCGTCAAGCTCGGCGAGCCACGCGGCGACCCTCGGGCGGAGGCTCGGTCTACGGGCGCAAAAATCGAACAGCTTTCCGGTGCCTACTATCTTCATTGCGCTCACTAAGTTCCCATGACGGGAACCTCTCGTAATGGTTCCAGATTCGGGAACTTCGTGTCAAGCCCCCCACGCTTTGCTCGCCGCCGCTAACGCTTCCCGATCTCGGCAGGTCGGGCGAGGGCCGCCGCGCCTGCCGGGAATCTGACCGAGTGTTAGTTGGACCAATCGACATCGATGACGAGCGCGCGGCCCAGCGCGTAGCGGTGGAACTCGGCGACTTCGAAGGGTTCGTTGGCTTCCGCAGCCCTCTGAGCTAACTGTTCGCGCTGTTGCCTGAGTTGGTCCTGGATCTCCTGAGGGAGGGGCATGAGATGTGGGATCACACCGAGATGTGCTTGGAGGCCCATACCCCAAATCGTGGCGAGCAGGTCTGCGGAGTCGTTGGCGTAAACCAGTTGGGGAAGAGGAGCCTCCATCTGCAGGAACCCCTGCCTCAGGCGGATTGATGCCTGAAACTCTTCCATGACTTCCCTAAGCTGCTCCGCTCGATCAGCGTCGAGGTCCGGTGGGGCGCGATAGCGAAGCCGATCAACTCGCGGCATAAACATCTGGAGATGATGCTCGCTACCCGCGACCAACTCGCGGCGAGGTGGCAATGCCAACAGTAAGTCCGGACTGTCGAGAACCAAATACTCGGCCAATACTATGAAGTGCCCGAGCGAAACGGGCGCAGACAACGGGGACGGCTCCAAACCCGCGCTCTCGCAGAATGCCTCCCAGCTCGACCCCACTGCGTTCAGCCGTTCGGCAACCCGCCTCGCGTGCAGCCAGCATTTCTCAGGAGGCGACGAGAACATCTCCAGTCGGCGCGCCTCGTCATGCGCGGGCATCGGCGAAGCGATGATGCGTTGGGCCAGCAGGTAACGCTGCAGCAGACTTTTCGAGTGTCGCCAGGACAGGCGGTTAATGATGATTCCGGGAATCGGCTGATCCGGGCGAATCGTCACCACCTCCCATACGAAGCGCGCAGAGCCACAGAGCCAAGCACCATCTTCTTCGTCGATTGTGATTGGCGCTCCGAGGGGCCCGGGACCGCTCTCATCATCAAGCGCGCGTTCGAACTGATGCCAGCACGCTACTTCACCACCTCGAGCAACCTCGAAACCATCCAGCGACACCGAGTCTTCACGACGAAGAACCAGCTCAGCATTACCAGAGTCGGCGATACTGGTAGCGAAGTGATCCAGCTCAGCGCCCCAGCGGGGACGACGCTCTGACAGGACGCGCAGGATCGCGTAACCATCAATCACCGCCAGCCCAGGCTGTTCCAGCTTCCGCCGCAGACGTTCCACAGGAGCGAATGCGGACAAAAGCCAGTTGGGATGACCTTCCGACGCCTTCACATGCCCGACAAAGTCAACTTCCGGGCCGGATGTCCTACCCTGCCCCGGCGCGGCGAACGTAAGGCCAAGGACGCCCAATACGCAGCTGCTCGCGCTGATGCTTAGCACCTTTGCGTTCGGGTGTTCGCGCAGCCAATGCTCGCAGGACGCAAAGAGATGATCGATGGCGATTGGCCAACTATCGACCGACACGCTTTTGAAGTTCTTGTCGACAACCTCGAGGGCTGCTTCAGGACGAGGCAGATTGAGCTGTACCCTCAGCCACGGGCTCTGCTCTCGCAACTGTGCGGCGACTTCGAGAGCAAGAACGTGCGAGAGCCGCACCCCTCGCTCCATGAGCATGCCCTTCAATGCACCAGCAAGATCTTTCGGCGTACTCCAGCAGGCTTCCAACTCTTTCAGTACAGCCATCGCGTCCGCGACGGAAAACTTCTCCGGAACGCGTTTGGCATGGGCGCGCAGATAAGCACACAGCATCGCAGCCTGCTGAGTAGCGGCCGCAGTGGATCGGAAGGACTGGGAATTCATGATGAAACTCCAAACGGGAGCTCACCGGACGGCACACGTTGTCCCGCTCCCGCATGGGGTTCTTGGGGAATAACGGACTGATTTCAGGCGTTACTTCTGGCTTTGCCGACCCGGAGTAATCCGGTGTGTGCGCTGCGGGTGCCAACTTACCCATGGCCCGTTGACCACGGAAAAGATGCTAGGACGATCAATGCCCTTCGTCAACTGGCGCAGCTGAAGTCTTTTTTGGCGCGTGGGCTAGCCAGCGCAGTCAGGTCTTCTTCAAGCAGCGCCGAAGATCTGCAACAGAGCTGGGTACAAGGACAACCAGAAGCTCGGGTTCAAGCGCACGCACTTCCCGTGGCTGTACGAAGTCCCGGTGCAATTCCAAGGCAAGATCGAGTCGCCCCATGTCGTGCTCGATCTATATCCGCGCGTCGAAGCGCTGTCCAGCAAGGACAAGGGTACAACGCCCACGAGGGAAGCCCGCAATAACGATCCACACTTCATCCCAACCGTCCGACACCGATCCGCACATGTGCCAGCAGACACCTACCACACGCGGGCAACGTCGTGTAATGCCCCACCACAACAATCGCGACGCGCGAACGCAGCATTGATGCTATCGCGACCAACAATACGCGCAGCACGCTTGCAGCGTACGCATGCGTCTTGAAACTCGCTGTCATTTGCACTTGACGCGACGGGAATCACTTCCAACAATGTGCACGTTGCCGCAAATTCGGCAACCGGGATTGGCGACCCGAATTCCAAAGGCACACCAGCGCCGCCGTTTCGATTGACTTCGAATTGGCGGACTTCGTAACCAAAGGAGTTCGACATGCCTCTCGCACGTCCGCTTTTCTGCCCCACTCTCGCCCGCCTCCGTCGTCAAAGCACGACGTCACCGAGGAGGCCGACGCCATGAAACCCATCGGCTCGTTTTATCCCATCCCCGGCGAGTTCGACGATGTTCCCGTCGTGCTTTTCGCCTACGTTGTCGATACCCCCGACCAGCAGCGCGCCCTACGCGAGGAAGCCGTCGCGCGACTCACGGCGGTTACGTCGTTGAGCGATGCGCTGCTGACGATGAAGGTCGAGGATCACGATGAGCGATCGCATGTGCGTACGATGGAGGCGATTGCAATTCTTACGCGCGACGCGAAAGCATTGATCGAGGCCGCCGGGAAATCATCGGACTGAGCTCTGCCCCCGGGCATTGATGGCCCGGCCGCGCGCAATGCGCGGCCGGGGAATCGCAAGGACGAAGAGCGAGTCCCCGCATCCGACAAGTCACGCTCCAGCAGTACGCCGGCCGTGTGCACCGGGACCACGCCGGCAATTGCGACGTACGCCTCATCGACTTTTCAGGGCAACCCTCACGGCGATAGCGTGGTCACGGATGCGAAGCACGACGCCGCGCAGCGCCGCCCAGGTTTACGACCCCGCGCACTGCGCGGGGTGAGGCCCACACGGGACGGACCGGACCTGTCCCCTACTCCATCGATTTCGAATCACTTCGCGACCGAAACCCCCTGCCGCACCACGGCCGCATCGCCAACGACGAAGACCAGCTCGTAGTCGCCCGGTTCGTCCGGCGCAGTCACCTCGACCACCGCCTCGCCCGCTGGCTGCACCGAGGCGTAGCCGAGGTACTCGAGCGTTCCGGTCCTGACGAAGCCGATCCACGCGCCGCTTCCGCGCGGCCCGGTGAATGCTACGCGCAGCGGCTGTCCGGCCTTAGCGGCTCCGGCCGGAGCGAGGGTTGCCTGCACCGGGATGACCGTGACGCGCTGCGAGGCGGCCACGCGTTCTCCTTCGTTGAGCACGTAGCGCAGTTCATAGCTTCCCGGTTCGGTCGGCGCCGTCAGGACACCCGATGCCGGCGATGCGTCCGGCCGCGTGTAGTCGCGGTAGTCGCCCGGGCCGCTGCCGGCCGCGGCAAACCCGATCCAGTGGCGCGGATCGACCGGGCCTCGCGCCTCGAACCGGTAGGCGTCGCCGGCCATGACGCTCGTGGGCCCACTGACGACGACTTCGCTGGGCAGTACCGTGATCGGACGGGACGCGATCACACGCTCGTTTTCGTTCAGCACATAACGCAGTTCGTAGGTGCCGGGTACCGCCGGCGGAATCAGCTCGACCTCGCTGACCGGCCCGGTCAACCGGGCGTAGTTGAGGTAGCTCTCCACCGGGCTGCCGGCCGGTGCAAATCCTACCCAGTGCTTGTTGCCGTAGGGCCCGCGCGCGACCACCTTCAGGCGCGAGCCGGCCAGCACGGTATCGGGTGCTTCGATCGAGGCTGTCGCGTCCTGCACCGCCACGGGTGCGCGCGCGAGGACCGCATCGCCGCGCCGCGGGTTGACGTAGCGCACCTCGTAGGTGCCCGCGGTTGCCGGCGCTGCCAGCGTGACACTGCCGTCCTTCGTGCCGCTTTCGATCATGCGCGAATACGTGAGGTACTCGCCGTCCTTTTGCTCCGGTCGTGCCAGCGCGATGAAATCACCGTCGTCGGCGGGGCCGCTCCAGCGCACGGTGAGCGGTTGCGCGATGGTGACCGCCTGCGCGACGGCCAGCGTGGCCTGCGCCGGTGGCGGCGGCGGCTCGGTGCTGGCGACGATCGCGCCCTGCAGCGCGGCCGAGAGTTCGCGCCCGTCGCGTGCGTTGAAGTAGCGCCCGCCGGTCGCCTTGGCCAGGCAGCGCAGCTGTGCCTGATGAGCCGCGTTGGCGACGTCGAACCCGATGACGTGCGCGGTGAAGTCGACGCCTGCTTTCTCCAGTTCGGCACCGATCGCGCAGGGGTCGAGGTTGCAGGTCTCCTCGCCGTCGGAAACCAGGATCACCGTGGCCTTGTGCTCCGACCAGTCCAGCGCCTGCGCGGCCTGCCGCACGGCCGCCGACAGCGGCGTCATGCCGAGCGCGCCGAGGCCGTTGACGGTTTTCAGGTAGGCGTCCGGATCCAACGGTCCGACCGGGATCAGTGTCTCGATGTCCGCGCAATCGCCCTTGCGCCGGTGTCCGTAGGCGACCAGGCCGAGCTGGTTGTCCGGGTTCCAGCCGCGGACCACGTTGGCGACCGTGTCGCGCGCGATGTCCACCTTGGTGCGGCCGTCGATCTTGCCGCGCATCGAGCCCGAGGCGTCGAGAACCAGCAGCATGTTTTCGCCGGCGTGGGCGGTGCACGCGGCGGCGAGGAGAAGGGATGCAAGCGCGAAACGCATGGGCGGCTTCCTGGATGAGGGTGTTGTGGATCACACGGCGCGAGCGGAGCGCGAACGTACCGGATTGCCCGCAAGCCGTGCCGCTTACGGCAAACCGCGCGCGAACCGGACAGGCCGCATGGAGAACAACCGATGCGCAGTGGCGTGCCGGCCAGCGCGCTGCGGTGCACGAGTCGAGCCCACCTCGGACGAACGCACGCGCCCCGCTCTCCCCGGCGCCGCCCTTTCCCACGCCGTCCGGGTGTCCATCAGCGGCCCCGGCGGTTAATCTTCATGTTTTATCAACCACCTGTGCGCGGCAGGGCCACACGCGGGCCGCGGACGACAGGAGAAAGCCCATGACCATCACCATCGAAGGCGTTGCCGCCACGCTGTTCGCGCTGGCCCTGATCCACACGTTCTCGACCAAGTTCTTCGAGTCCCTGGCATCCCGGAATCCGCAGCATGCGGGGCTGCTGCACCTGCTGGGTGAAGTCGAGATCGTCTTCGGCTTCTGGGCATTCGTGCTGGTGGTGTGCATGGCGTTGCTGCAGGGCAGCGAGGCGGCCATCGACTACGCCGAGAGCCGGCACTACACCGAGCCGCTGTTCGTATTCGTGGTCATGGTCGTGGCGGCCTCGCGGCCCGTGCTGGAAGCCGTACGGTCCGCGGTCGGCGCGCTCGCTCGCCTCGTGCCCCTGCCGACGCCGCTCGTGCTGGCCTGGATGGGCTTTGCCCTGGTGCCGCTGCTGGGTTCCCTGATCACCGAACCCGCCGCGATGACGTTGGCCGCGCTGATGCTGGCCCCCGTCGTGTTCCGCCGCGATGTACCCGAACGCGTGAAATACGCCGCGCTGGGCGTGCTGTTCGTCAACGTGTCGATCGGCGGAACCCTGACCTCCTACGCGGCACCGCCGGTGCTCATGGTCGCCGCGAAATGGAACTGGGATACGGCCTTCATGGCAGCGACCTTCGGCTGGAAGGCGGCCCTGGCGGTACTCGTCAACGCCACGGTCATCACCATCGCCTTGCGCCGCCACCTGGGCCAGAAGCCCGCACCGGATTCCACTCGACCGCCCGTCCCCGTGACCGTCAGCCTCATCCACCTGGGGTTTCTGGCCGCCATCGTCACGTTCGCACACCATCCGGTGATCTTCCTCTGGATGTTTCTGTTCTTCCTCGGTTTCGCCCAGGCGTACGAGCGCCACCAGAGCCGTCTGATCCTCAAGGAAGCCCTGCTGGTCGCGTTCTTCCTTGCGGGCCTGGTCGTGCTCGGCGGCATGCAGCAGTGGTGGCTGGCGCCGATCGTGTCGGGTTTGTCGGACTACGCGCTGTTCTTCGGCGCCCTGGGCCTGACCGCCTTTACCGACAATGCCGCACTGACCTACCTCGGCACCCTGATTCCCGACATGAGCGACTCGGCGAAGTACATGCTCGTCGCCGGCGCCGTCGGCGGCGGTGGCTTGACCATCATCGCCAACGCCCCGAACCCGGCGGGTGTGGCGTTGCTGCGCGAGGGCTTCGACGACGAGTCGGTCGGTGCCGGTGCGCTGTTCCTCGGCGCGTTGCCCCCAACGATCGTGGCGGCGGTAGCGTTTCTCGTATGACCCAGGATGGCGCAGCGACGTGATCGCCGGGCCGGCTCACCCGGCGATCCCGAATCATCGGCTTCCTTGCACTCACGGTGATCGTCGCGGCCGCCCTGTACCTCGTGGTGCTCGGTGCCGTGGCGCTGGCCGTGCTGCCGGGCCTGGATTCACGCACCGCCACCGCGCCGGACCCGTCGCGGCTTTCGGCCGCCCGCGCCGCACGACGCGCGCTACGCCAGCGGTGCGAGATACGCCAGTAACTGATCGACCTCGTCCCGGTCATGCAGGAAATAGCGGGCCCGCGAACTCGCCGAGCGACCGACGCGGACCGACAGGATCTGCTCCGGCCGATCGAGCCGGAACACGTCTTCATCGGTGACGTCGTCGCCGACGAACAGCGCACGCGGCGAACCGGTGCGCCGCAGCTCCTGCAGCAGCGCACTGCCCTTGTCCGGTGCATCCGCGGGCACGATGTTGAGCACGCACTTGCCACCCACCAGCCGTGCCTGCGGCAGCGGCGCGGCAATGGCGTGCGCGAAGGCCGCGGCGCGCAGCGGATCGGGCGCCAGCCGGTAATGCAGCGACAGCGAATAGCCCTTGTCTTCCAGGCTCACGCCTTCGGCGCCCGCGATGCGTTCGCTCAGCATCGTCTTCCAGCGTGCAACCCGATCGAGCAGGTCGATCGAGGATGTGTGAGCCGACTCCATGCCGTGGTTGCCGATGATCTCGATGCTGTCCACACCGTCCATGAGGCGCAGCGCGTCGCGCCGTGACCGCCCGGTGAGAATCACGCTGGGTCGGCGCTGCGCCAGACGGATCAGAAGCTGCCGCGTCGCGGCCTGCATACAGGCCCGGAACGGATCATCCGTGATCGGCGCCAGGGTGCCGTCGTAGTCCAGGGCCACCAGGGTTTCAGGCGGCGTGAAGGCGTCGAGTGCACGGCGCCCCTGCGCGGAGAACAGGTGAATCATGGCTCGGCCCTCGCGAGGTAGTCGGGATCGCTGGCGCCGAGCACGCCGGCGAGCTGCTCACGCCGGCGCAGCCGGCTCGCGTCCAGCAACATGCGGCCTGCCCAGCGATAGACGTTGAACTCGGCCACCAGTTTTCGCATCGCCCGCATGCGCGCGCGCTGCTCATCCGGCGGCATCGCGAGCGCGACGGCCAGCGCCCGGCCGGCCTGTTCGATGTCGTAGGGATTCACCAGCAGCGCTTCGGTCAGTTCGCGCGCAGCACCGGTGAACTGGGACAGCACCAGCACGCCCTGTTCGTCGTCGCGTGCCGCGATGTATTCCTTCGCCACCAGGTTCATGCCGTCGTGCAGACTGCTCACGTAGCAGATATCCGCCGCGCGGTAGTAGCGGAACACGTCGCTGGGCTCCGTGTGCTGTCGCCGCAGCACGATGGGTTTCCAGTCCTCGCGGGCGAATCGCGCATTGATCCGCTCGACCAACGCTTCGACGTCGTCGCGCAGCTGGGCGTAGCGCGCGATCTCGGTTCGGCTTGGCGATGCAATCTGCAAAAAGGTAAAACGCCCGATCAGTTGCGGCTGCCTCTCGAGCAGCTTCTCGATGGCCTGCAGGCGTTCCTCGATGCCTTTGGTGTAGTCCAGCCGGTCCACACCCACACCGAGCCGCGCGTCGGTCGCAAGCCCCAGCTCGGCCCGCACGACAGCGCGGCACACCTCCACCGGTGGCGCGTTCTCCAGCCACCGGTTCGGCCATTCGATGGAAATCGGATACGAGCGCACCAGCGTGCGGCGGTTTCCCTGCACGACGGCCAGGTCTTCACGATCCAGGCGCGACTCCAGGAACCGGTCGGCCGCCTCCATGAAATTGTTGCAGTGAAACGGCGTGTGGAAGCCGAGGATGCTGCTGCCGAGCAACCCATGGATCAGTTCCCGGTGCCACGGGCAGATGCTGATCTGCTCGGCGTTGGGCCAGGGTATGTGCCAGAACGTCAGGATGGTGGCGCGCGGTAGCCGTTCGCGCAGCAGGCGCGGCGCCAGCGCGAAATGGTAGTCCTGCACCAGGATGACCGGATCGTCCGTATCGACCTCGTCGCATACGGCATCCACGAAGCGCTGGTTTACCTCGCGATAGTGTTGCCAGTCCTCGGCGCGGAACGTCGGCCGCGTGTGCGACACATGGCACAGCGGCCACAGGCCTTCGTTGGAAAAACCGTAGTAGTAGCCTTTTTCCTCTTCCGGGCTGAGCCACACCCGCCGCACCACGTAGGACTCCTCGCCCGGCGGCACGCGCACACGCCCGTGCCTGTCCGCCGTTTCCCGGTCGGCGGACCCCGCACCGTGCGCCACCCAGACACCCGAGCAGGCGCGCAATACGGGCTCCAACGCGCTGACCAGGCCACTGGCCGGGTGAAGCACGCGCACGCTGCCGTCGCTGGCGCGATCGTGGATATAGGGCTCGCGATTCGCCACGACGACCAGCCGCTCGCCGTGCAGATGCCGGTTCAAGGTGAGCTTGAGGCGTTCCGGCGTCCAGGCGCCGCTGCGCTGGTCCGCCTGCTCCTCCGTCGCCAGGCGATCGAGCAGCTCACGCAGATCCTTGATCAACGGCAGGAACTCGCGCCGCTGCGGAACGTCTTCGCCCTTGGCCATGCGCTGCAAGGCTTCGTTCCAACGGCGGCGCGACGCTCGCACCACGAGCAAGGTCGAGAAAGATGCGAGCAGCGCGATGACCGCAAACGCGCACAGCACGAAATAGCGTGTGCTGGCTTCGCGCCGCGCGACGTAGCTCAAGTCGTGCGTGACGATGGCGAAGGCCTTGACCTCTCCGGCCTCGGACAGCGGAATCGCGTTCACGTGTACGGCACCGCCGGGCAGGCTGGCCGTGTCGCGCCACGCGGTCCAGCGTTCAGGCGGCTCGCTCGCGTCCGCACGCAGGTACGGGCCTACGGTGCGGCATGCAAACGCGTCGGGAAATCCAGGCGTGGCGACGATGACGTCGAGGTCTGGCGAGCACAGCGCTGCGCCCATGATGCGTTCGTCGCGCGTGATATCGGTCAGCAACTCGCGCAGCGCCGGCAGATTGCCTGCCTGGAGATCGCGCAACACGGCGCGGCGCGCACCGTTGACCGCCAGCTCGGCCCGCAACCTGACGTCTTTCTCGAACCATCCCCGCGTCGTGTGGCCGACGATCAACCACGCCAGGGCCACCAGAACCGACAGCGCAACGAGCAGCGCGAAGGCGTAGCGGACGCGAGCATTCATAGAGTCGGTGCCATGGGCCGATCCCCCCGATCCAATGCGGCCAGTTCCCACGACGCACATCGCGGGGAGGCCTTGCCAGGAGACTGCGCATTCCGGGTGAAACACGAAGCGGCAGCAGTCTCGCAAGGTGCGGCCAAACCCCGCCCAATGGCGGGTGGCTGCGCGAAGCAACGGGTGGATATGAGAATCCTGGCACCGTTGCGGACAGCGCGCGGAGCAACGCTGCGGCGCGCACTATAGCACCATAGGGCACAGTTCTTAAGTCCAGGCGTGAGAACATACGCTAATTGTTTTTTATTACACTAATATCTTTACGGTGATGCCGGTCGATTGACTGCCCGCGCTCGCGTCAAGCTGCCGGAATACTTGCTGTCTGCGGTTCGAAATCGCCGCGAAGAGTCCTGTCGTCGCCGGGAAGTTCGAAGGTGCCCGCGTCGCAACGCGCACCGCCGTTGCTGCTTGCGCCCCAGGGCCGCGCGGTTGCGCGCGCATCGCCGGGCAGGCAATGGCCTGAATCACCGCCGCCGATTACAGGACTGGAACGGTCGAAGGCGCACGGGCATCGACGGCTCATCGTTCACTCCGATGCCGAGGAGTCCGCGACGCAGGTTGCCGGCAGGGACAGGTCGCGGCCGCGGTCCCTGGCCCCGCGGTGGTTCCCGTCCGCGACCGTCGCGGCGACACCGAGAAGGCCTGCCGTAACGGACCCGCGGGCAACGGCAGCCGAAACACGGGGGCTCAAGTCGCTGACGGCGGGCAACGCGCGTTGAGGCACCCCACCCTTGCTGGGCCAGTCGCGAGAGCTGGCACGGCCCACGGCCCGAGCGGACGACCAGGGCACCGCGCTGACTGCCCGCCCAAGGCGTGCCGCCGTGTCGTGCGCGTGTCTGTCGCACCCTCGCGTCCGCCAATTGATCTCGATCAAGGTCGGTCCAATCCGCTCCGCCTATCGTTCATCAACCCTTTCCGATGATGAGACGATGGCTATGAAGAACCTGATCTGCCTGGCCCTGCTGGGTTTTGCTTTTACCGCTCAGGCGGAGAACTGTGTGATCGACCTCAAGGCCGATGACCAGATGAAGTTCGATCAGACCGAGATCACGGTCGCGGCGAGTTGCAAGACGGTGCAGATCAAGCTCGCGCACATCGGCAAGTTGCCGGTGACGGCCATGGGGCACAACGTGGTGATCGCCCTCACGACCGATATCCAGCCCATTTCGATGGACGGGCAGAAAGCCGGTGCGGCAGCGAATTATGTGGCGGCGGACGACAAGCGCGTGATCGCGCATACCTCGGTCATCGGCGGCGGTGCTACGACGACGGCAAGCTTTCCGGGCAGCGCGTTGAAGGCTGGCACGGACTACAGCTTCTTCTGCTCGTTCCCGGGGCACTGGGCAATCATGAAGGGCAAGCTCACGGTCAAGTGAGGCAGCCGCACGTTCAGGTGGCGCTGCCGTCTGCGGCAGCGCCGGTCACAGGCTTCGTGCCCCAAGGAAATCCATGAACGCTCTCACGACGGCACGCTACAACGATGGCGTGGTGCGTCAATTCACCCTAATGACCGTGGTCTGGGGCGTGGTCGGCATGGCCGTCGGCGTGCTGATCGCGGCCCAGCTGTATTGGCCGCAACTGGGCGAAGGCATCCCCTGGCTGTCTTATGGCCGGTTGCGTCCGCTGCATACGAATGCGGTGATCTTTGCCTTCGGTGGGTGCGCACTGATGGGCACCAGCCTGTACGTGGTGCAGCGTACCTGCCATGTGCGGCTGTTTTCGGACTGGCTGGCGGCGTTCGTGTTCTGGGGCTGGCAGGCGGTGATCGTGGCCGCGGCAATCACCTTGCCGCTGGGCTTGAGCCAGGGCAAGGAATACGCCGAGCTGGAATGGCCGATCGACATCCTGATCACCCTGGTCTGGGTGGCCTATGCGGTGGTCTTCTTCGGCACGATCGCCAAACGCCGTGTCGCGCATATCTACGTCGCGAACTGGTTCTACGCGAGTTTCATCGTCGCCGTCGCGCTGCTGCATATCGTCAACAACCTCGCGATCCCGGTGGGCCTGTTCAAGTCGTATTCGGTCTACAGCGGCGCGGTGGATGCCATGGCGCAGTGGTGGTACGGCCACAACGCGGTGGGCTTTTTCCTGACCGCGGGCTTCCTGGGCATGATGTACTACTTCGTGCCCAAGCAGGCCGGACGGCCGATCTATTCCTACCGTCTTTCCATTGTCCACTTCTGGGCGCTGATCGCGATCTACATGTGGGCCGGCCCGCATCACCTGCACTACACCGCGTTGCCGGACTGGGCGCAGTCGCTGGGCATGGTGTTCTCGCTGGTGCTGCTGGCGCCGTCCTGGGGCGGTGCGATCAACGGCGTGATGACGCTGTCGGGTGTCTGGCACAAGCTGCGCACCGATCCGATCATCAAGTTCCTGATCGTCGCACTGTCGTTCTACATGATCGCCACCTTCGAGGGGCCGATGATGTCGATCAAGACGGTCAACTCGCTGAGTCACTACACCGACTGGACCGTCGGCCACGTCCATGCCGGTGCGCTGGGCTGGGTCGCGATGATCAGCCTGGGGTCGATCTACGCCATGCTGCCCCGCCTGCTCGGCCTGCAGCAGATGTGGTCGGTGCGACTGATCGATGTGCACTTCTGGATCCACACGATCGGCGTGGTGCTCTACATCGTCGCCATGTGGATCGCCGGCGTGATGCAGGGGCTGATGTGGCGCGCGGCCAATGCCGACGGAACCCTGACCTACACCTTCGTCGAATCGCTCAATGCCACGTATCCCTACTTCCTGATACGCCTGGCCGGCGGCCTGCTCGTACTGACCGGCATGGGCGTGATGTCCTGGAACGTGTGGCGCACCTGGCGCCTGGCATTGCCCGGCCCGGACGCGGCGGTGATGCCGCCGGCAACCGCAGCGGCCACCTGAGAGAAACGCCATGAACGAACATGCCCACGCGCGCATTGAAAAGAACGTCGCGGCCATGGCCGTGCTGATCGCCGTCGCGATCAGCTTCGGCGGTCTGGCCGAGATCGTACCGCTGATGTACCAGGCGGAAACCATAGAACCCCTGCCCGGCGTGAAGCCGTACCCGCCCTTGCAACTGGCCGGGCGCGACGTCTACGTGCGCGAAGGTTGCTACAACTGCCACTCGCAGATGGTCCGCACGCTGCGCTTCGAGACCGAACGCTACGGCCACTATTCCGTCGCCGGTGAATCGGTCTACGACCGGCCGTTCCAGTGGGGCAGCAAGCGCACCGGGCCGGACCTGGCCCGCGTCGGCGGCCGCTATTCGGACGACTGGCACCGCACGCATCTGAACGACCCGCGCAGCGTCGTGCCCGAGTCGAACATGCCGTCCTATTCCTGGCTGGCAGCCGCACCGCTGGATGCCGCACTGATGCAGGACAAATTGCGCGCACTGCGCCGACTGGGCGATCCCTACAGCGACGAGGACATCGCCGCTGCCACGACCGATCTGGCCGGCAAGAGCGAGCTCGATGCGGTTGTCGCCTATCTGCAGGGGCTGGGCCGGCATGCGCCCGGTACCGCCACCAACGGAGCCAAGCCATGAATGCGGGTGTCGTGTCCGGTGTCGTCACCGGTGTGCTGCTGGTGTTGTTCCTCGTTGGCTGGGCGTGGGCCTGGAGCGGGCGCCGGCGTGAGGATTTCGAGGCGGCCGCACGGCTGCCGCTGGTCAATGACCTGCCGGAGCGGCGCCCATGAGCAGCGGATGGTCGTGGTACGTCATCGTACTGGTCGCACTCAACCTGGCCGGTTGCGTCTGGCTGCTGTGGTGGACCGGCAAGAGCCGGCCCGGTGATCCGGGGCCGGAGGACACCAGCCACTGGTGGGATGGCGATCTCACCGAATACAACAAGCCGCTGCCGCGCTGGTGGCTGAACCTGTTCTACCTGACGATCGTGTTCGCTATCGGCTATCTGATCTATTACCCGGGCCTGGGCGCCTGGGCAGGCAGCGGCGGCTGGACCTCCGCACGCGCGCACGACGTGGACAAGGCGGCCGGCGACGCGCGCATCGCGGCGACGTTCGCGCCGTTTGCGGAGCGGCCGCTCGAAGAACTGGCGAAGGATGCGAACGCGCTGCGCCTGGGGCAGTCCATCTTCGCCAACAACTGCGCCGCCTGCCATGGTTCCGATGCACGCGGTGCACGCGGCTTTCCGGATCTGACCGACAGCATCTGGCACTGGGGCGGCAAGCCCGACGACGTGCTCGCGTCGGTGATGAACGGCCGCCAGGCCGTGATGCCGGCGCTTGCCGCGGCCCTCGGTGGCGACAGCGAGATCGACGCGACCGTCGCCTACGTGCGCAGCCTGTCGGGCCAGACCGCCGATGCGGCCCAGGTCGCGACCGGTGCGACGCATTTTGCCGGCCTCTGCGCCGCGTGCCATGGCGCCGACGGCAAGGGTAATGTGCTGATGGGCGCGCCGGACCTCACGGACGCGTATTGGCTCTACGGCGGCGATGCGGCAACGATCCGCGAGACCCTGCTCAAGGGCCGCAACGGCAACATGCCGGCGCACGCGGCGGTGCTGGGGCCGGCGCGGGCGCGCGTGGTAGCCGCCTGGGTCTACAGCCGTTCGCCCGGCACGGCGCAATGAACCTGCCCGGCTCAGTGCAGGACGATCCGGCGCCGCGGCCACTGCTGCAGCGCTGGGGCGCGATCCTGTGGCCCAGCTTCTTCGCTGCGGGCGTCTGCACGACCGTCTTCTTCGCCCTGGTGGATCCGCTGGACTGGCGTGACCTCACCTTTCCCGGCTCGGACCTGGGCCGCGAGTGGGGTTATACCTTGGGATTCTTTGCTTTCTGGACGGCGACGGCCAGCTCGAGCGCGTTCACCTGGCTGCTGCTGCGGCCACGCAGCCGCTTCAATCGCGGGCGTGGCCAGTCGTGAAGCGCACGATCCCGCTGCAACTCAAGGAATCGGCTCCGGCTGCGCTGTATCAGGCCGAAGGCAAGGTCTATCCGCGCGACATCGAGGGGCGTTTCAACACCTTGCGGCGCGTCGCGGTGTTTGTCCTGCTGGGCATCTACTACGGCTTCCCGTGGCTGGAATGGAGCGGGCGCCAGGCGGTGCTGTTCGATCTGCCGGCGCGGCGCTTCTATGTGTTCGGACTGGCGTTCTGGCCACAGGATTTCGTGTTTCTGGCGCTGCTGCTGATTCTCGCCGGCATCTCCCTGTTCTTCTTCACTGCACTTGCCGGGCGCCTGTGGTGCGGCTACGCCTGTCCGCAGACCGTGTGGACCGAAGTCTTCGTGTGGGTGGAGCGCCGGTTCGAAGGCGACCGCGCGCGGCGCATGAAACTGGATGCGGCGCCATGGACGCCGGAAAAATTCCTGCGCAAGGGATCCAAGCATCTCGCCTGGATCGTGCTGGCCGCCTGGACCGGGTTCACCTTCGTCGGATTCTTCACGCCGATCCGTGATCTCGCCGTGCGCCTTCCGACCTTGCAGTGGAGCGGCTGGGAAACCTTCTGGGTGCTGTTCTACGGCTTTGCCACCTGGGGCAACGCCGGCATCCTGCGCGAGCAGGTGTGCAAGTACATGTGCCCCTACGCACGCTTCCAGGGCGCGATGTTCGATCGCGACAGCCTGATCATCGCCTACGACCTGCGCCGCGGTGAAGCGCGCGGCGCGCGCCGCCGCGGCCTGGGCAGCGTGGCGGAGCGTGCGCGCGGCCTGCTGTCGCTGGCCACGGCCGAGCGCTGGATCGCCCACGCCCTGTCGCCGACGGACGCCGCTCCCGGCGCCGTGCGGCGCAGCACCGGTGCGTTCGACGACTACGCGCGCGAAGCAGAGACTGCAGCGCCGGAATCGGCCGACCTGGGCGACTGCATCGACTGCAGCTGGTGCGTGCAGGTCTGCCCGGTCGGCATCGACATCCGCAACGGCCTGCAGTACGAGTGCATCGCCTGCGGCGCCTGCATCGACGCTTGCGACCAGATCATGGATCGCGTGGGCTATCCGCGCGGCCTGGTCCGCTACACCACGCAAAACGCGCTGGACGGCAAGCCGGCCCGCGTACTGCGGCCGCGCATCGTGATCTACGGACTCCTGCTGATGGGCCTTGCGGCGGGCTGGGCCTGGGGTGTCACCCATCGCGCCAGCCTGGGCGTCGAAGTGCTGCGCGACCGCAATGCGCTGTACCGCGTCGCCAGCGACGGTCACGTCGAAAACGCCTACACGCTGAAGCTGATCAACAAGAGCTCCACGGCGCAAAGCTATCGGATCGATGTCGCCGGCACCGATGGGCCGCAGCTGCGTGGCGGCCCGCTGCGCGTCGAACTCGCCGCGGAAAGCCTGCAGACGGTCGCCGTGACCCTGGCCGCGCCCGCCGCCTGGGCACACGGCCGGCGCGACGTGCAACTGGTGATCGACAACCCGGCCACGTCATCCCGGCAAAGCCGCGTCGACACCTCCTTCTTCGGTCCTGTGCCATGAATGAACTGACAGTTGCCCGCGCCGCCTGGCGCGAACCCATGGTGTGGTTGGTGGTCGCACTGCCCGCGCTTGGCGTACTGGCGGGCGTGCTGATCGTCGTCGCCGCGCTGCGCAGCGGCGGTGCCGATGCGCTGAGTACCGATGTGCGCCGGACCGGGCAGATCCAGCAGGAAAACCTCGCTCCCGACCTGGCCGCGGCCAAGGCCGGCCTGGTCGGCCAGCTGCACCTCGACGCGGACGGCGGCGTGCGTCTGGACCTGTCCGGCGACGCGCCGGTGACGGACGCAACGCTGCAATTGCGCCTTATCCACACGAGTGAAGCGCGGCGCGATCGCGACGTCGTGCTGCGGCGCGAGGACGGGCAATGGCGTGGCCGGCTCGACGCCTCGACCGACACCGGCTGGACCCTGCGCCTGCAGCCAGTCGATGGCCGCTGGCGCCTGGCAGGGCGCCTTCCGGCCGGTGCCGTAGCCGCCCCCTTGCAGGCGCTGTGGCAACCATGAACACCGCGGCCGGCGCCTGCTTTCATTGCGGGGAAGCGCTGCCGGCGCAACCGCCACGCATGGTGGTCGACGACGTCCCGCGTGACTTCTGCTGCCCGGGCTGCGCCACCGCGGCGCAATGGATTCGCGACGCAGGCCTTGCGCAGTATTACACCTTGCGACAAAGCAACCCCGCCCGGTCGACCGAATCCGGCGACGACTTCGCCGAGTGGTTGCATCCGGACATTGTTTCGGCGCATGTGCAGGCCGTAGCCGGTGGACTGGAGATCACCGTGGCGGTGCGCGAGCTGCGCTGCGCCGCCTGCGCCTGGCTGATCGATCGCTTCCTGGTACGGTTGGATGCGTCCGTCGACGTCAGCGCGAATGCCGCCACCAGCCGCGTCCGCCTGCGCTGGAATCCGCAGCGCATCGCCCTGCCCGTGCTGCTGCAACAGATGGCCGCACTGGGTTTCGCCCCGACGCTGGCCGGTTCGCCCGCTCAGCAACGCGAAGAACAGCGCCAGCATCGGCGCGAGCTGCTGCGCCTGGGCGTGGCCGGACTCGGCGCAATGCAGGCCATGATGTTCGCCGAAGCGCTGTACCTGGACACGGCCGGCCAGATGGCGCCGGCGACGCGCGATTTTCTGCGCTGGACGGCGGTGCTGCTGTCCACGCCGGTGGTGTTTTACGCGGGCTGGCCTTTCATCGCGGGCCTGCTGCGCGATCTGCGCCGCGGCGCGCTGAGCATGGACCTGCTCGCCGGCAGCGCCATCCTGCTGGCCTACGCGGCGAGCCTGATCGAGACCCTGCGCGGCGGCGCCCATATCTGGATCGACGCTGCGGTGATGTTCGTCTTCCTGCTGCTTGCCGCACGCCAGCTCGAAGCCTGGGCACGCCGTCGCGCGCGGGCGCGGACGGAAGCGCTGGCGCAGGCCGTGCCGGCGTTCGCCAGCCGCGAAGGCAGTGACGGCAGCACGCAGCGCGTGCCGGTCACGCAGGTCCGCGCCGGCGATGTGCTGCGCGTCGCTGCGGGCGAAGCACTGCCGGCCGACGGCGTGCTGCTGGATGCGCCCGCGGCGCTGGACGAGTCCCTGCTCAGCGGCGAAGCACTGCCACAGCGGCGCGAGCCCGGCGAGCGCGTGCTGGCCGGCAGCAGCTGCGGCGATGCGCCGCTGCGCCTGCGCGTGAGCCAGGCCGGTGCGGCGACGCAGCTCGCCGCGCTGGTGCGTCTCGTCGACCAGGCCCAGGCGCAGCGGCCGCAGCTCGCGCGACTGGCGGATCGCGTCGCGGCATGGTTCATCGGCGGCCTGCTGGCGGCTGCGGCCCTCACGTTTGTGCTGTGGTGGCCGACGGATCCGACGCGCGCGTTTGAGATCATGCTTGCCGTGCTGGTCGTCAGTTGCCCCTGCGCGCTGTCGCTGGCGGTGCCGGCGGCGCTGGCCGCGGCCCAGGACAGCCTGGCCCGGCTTGGCGTGCTGGTCCTGCGCGCCGATGCGCTGGACACCCTGGCCCGGGTCGATGTGCTGCTGCTGGACAAGACCGGCACATTGACGACGTCGAAGTCGCAATTGCGAGAAGTATCACTTTATTCATCGCACGATCGCGCGCAGGTGCTGCAGCTCGCCTCGGCGTTGCAGGCCGGCGCCACGCATCCGCTGGCCGCGGCCTTCGCCGAGGCCGCGAACGAGCCGCTGGCCGTCAGCGACTGGCGCCGCGTCGCCGGTCAGGGCGTGCAGGCCAGCTTCGCTGGCCATTCCTATCGCCTGGGACGCGCCGAATTCGCCGTCGGCGGCGCCGACGACGGCGCGGTCTGGCTCGGCGACGGGCGCAAGCCGTTCGCGCGTTTCGGCATAGGCCAGCACCTGCGCGCCGACGCCGCGGCGATGGCGCAGGCCCTGCGCGCCCAGGGCGTGCAGCTTGAGCTGGCCAGTGGCGATGCCGCTGCGGCCGTGGCTGAAATCGCTGAGGCATTGGGCATCGCCCAGTTCCGCGCACGCCAGTCCCCGCCGGATAAGCTGGCGCGGGCGCGCGAACTGCAGGCCCAGGGCCGCGTCGTGGCGATGCTCGGTGACGGCATCAACGATGCGCCGGTGCTGGCCGGTGCGAATGTCTCGTTCGCGTTTGCCGAGGGCGCCGTGACCACGCACCGCGCGGCCGACTTCCTGCTCACCGGCAGCAGTCTGCTGCGCGTCCCCGAAGCCATCGCCATCGCACGCCGCACACGCCGCATCGTGCGCCAGAACCTGGCCTGGGCGCTGGCCTACAACGCGCTGGCCCTACCCTTCGCGGCGGCCGGCTGGATCGCCCCGGGACTCGCGGCCCTGGGCATGACCACCTCGTCGCTGCTGGTGGTGCTCAACGCGCTGCGCCTGCGCCGGGTGAAGACATGACGATGCTGCTCCTGCTGGTTCCCATCAGCGTGCTGCTGCTCGGTGCCGCGATCGGCGCATTTGTCTGGGCCGTGCGCGGTGGCCAGTTCGATGACCTGGACACGGCACCGCTGCAGATACTCGCCGACGACCCGAATCCGTCCGATGCCGATTGACTGGGTCGCCCTGTCGGCGGCGCTGCTCAGCGGTCTGGCCGGCAGCGTGCATTGCATCGCCATGTGCGGCGGCATCGCGACCGGGCTCGGCTCGCTCGCGGGCCAGGGCAGACCCGATCTCGCCGCCGCTACACGCATCAATATCGGGCGCGTGGGCGGTTACGTGCTGGCCGGCGCCCTGGTCGGTGCGTTTGGCAGCGGTCTGCTGCGCTGGGCGCCGCAGGCCGGCCTGGGTTTGCGCATCGCCCTTGGCGCGGCGCTGATACTCGTCGCGCTGCGCCTGCTCGACAGCGGCCGCCGCCTCGCCGTGCTGCATCGCACGGGCGCGCACCTGTGGCAGTGGCTTGCACCGCTGCGGCGCCACCTGCTGCCGGCCACGACCCCGCTGCGGCAACTCGGACTGGGCATGATCTGGGGCTGGATGCCCTGCGGCCTGAGCACGGCGCTGCTGTTCACCGCCTGGCTGCAGGCCGATACGCTGCAGGCCGCGCTGCTGATGCTGGCCTTCGGCCTGGGCACGCTACCGGCGATGCTGCCGTTGAGCTACAGCGGCCAGCGCCTGGGCCGACTGCTGGCCGCGCCGGCCTGGCGCCGCGCCAGTGGTGTCGGCGTACTACTCGCCGGTGTGCTGACCATGGCGGCACCGTGGCTGATGCACGTGCCCGCACTGCACGGGTTGCTCGCGGGACTGGGCTGCCGGACGAGTTGAACCGGGGACGTTCTGAGCAAGTCCCGGCACTACCGCTGCTGTACTCGGCACCCGTGTACTCAGCACCCGATGTCCAAACCCCGCCAGACGCCTGCTGCGCAGGCCGTTGGCCGGCCGGCCCGTCGGGCATTCATGGCGTTCAGCACCTGCGGTGCGGGGCGATGACGCTTCACCCGGCCCGCCGGGCCGTTCAGCGTCGCGTGCTACGTCACGCCCAGCACGGTCAACGTGCGGCGCGCACCAGCGGCAGCACGGTATCGAGCGCACCGTCGTGGTTGTCGAAACACCGCGCGATGACCCGCAGCAGGAAACGCCCGGTCGGCGTGACCGTGATCAGGCCAGGCTGCAGCCGGACGAGGTCCTGCGCAGCCAGTGGCGCGAGCTGTGCCAGCGTCGCGGCGAAGGTCGTGTCGAAATCGATCCGGTGGCGCGCGCCGAAAGCCGCGGTATCCAGGCGTGCGTGGCACATGATCTGCTGAATCGCGTCGCCGCGGATCACGTCATCCGGGCTTAGGTTCAGCCCGCGTGCCAGCGGCAGGCGGCCGGCGTCGAGTGCGGCGCAATAGCCGGCGAGCTCGCGCTCGTTCTGGCTGTAGCTGGTGCCGATATGCGAGATCGCGCTGACGCCCAGGCCGATGAGGTCGCAGGCCGCATGCGTGGAATAGCCCTGGAAATTGCGCTGCAGCTGGCCCTGCTGCTGAGCGGCGACGAGGGCATCGCTGCGGCGGGCGAAATGGTCCAGCCCGATGTACAAATAGCCGGCCTCGCCCAGTGCCTCGACCGCGCGGCCCAGCAGCGCATTGCGCGTCTGCCCGTCGGGCAGGTCTTCACTCCTGATGCGTCGCTGGGCGCGGAAGCGCTCCGGCATGTGCGCGTAGCCGTAGACGGCGATGCGATCCGGCGCCAGCGCGATGACCTGGCGCAGGGTTTCGCTGAAGCCCTCGACGGTTTGCAGCGGTAGCCCGTAGATCAGGTCGATGCTGACGGAGTGCATGCCGACAGCGCGCGCCGCTTCGACCACGTTGCGCGTCTGTTCGAGGCTCTGCAGGCGATTCACGGCCTGCTGCACGCTGGGATCGAAATCCTGCACGCCCAGCGAAACGCGGTTGAAGCCGAGTCCGGCCAGCGTGTGCACGTAATCCGCATCGGCGCTGCGCGGGTCCAGCTCCATACCGGCTTCGAGACGACTGCCGTCGGCCAGGTTGAACTGCTCGCGCAGGCAGCGCAGGAGCCGTTCCAGTTGCGCGGCACTCAGCAGATTGGGCGTACCGCCGCCGAAATGCAGCTGGAGCACTTCGCGGTCGCGATCGAACAGCGGCGCGGTCAGACCGGCCTCGCGCTGCAGATAGGACACGTAGGACTCGCTTCGGGCCGGATCGCGGCTGACGACGCGCATGCAGCCGCAATAGAAACACGGCGAAAGGCAGAAAGGCACATGTACATACAGCGACAAGGGTCGCGGAATCGGATCACTGTTGCTGTGCTGCACGGCGTCCGCATAGTCGGCAGGGCCGAACTGCGGCGTGAACGCCGTGGCCGGCGGATACGAGGTATAGCGCGGGCCGGGCCGGTCATAGCGGGCGAGCAGCGCGGCGTCGAAAGTCGTGGTGGCAGTTTGCGTGTTCATGCGCGCACGATGCGGCAATGGCCGGGCGTTCGCCTTGATCCGGATCAAGCGGCCGACACGGACGGATTCGCGTCAGCACCGGGGACCAGCGGATGCAGGACCCGAGGCCGACGGGTGAACGTAACTGCGCCAGGCTACGCCTCGGCGCGGCACTGTGCGATCGTAGGCAACGCGGTGCCGGCGTTGCGACCGGTCTCCGCGAGTACATGACCGTGATTCTGCACATCGCGTCATGCGCGCTTGATACGGATCAACACGCGACGCCCGTTCACCCGCTAGCAATGAAGTTCCTTCGCCTTTGTACCGCATCACGGTTCGGACCACGCCCACGATGAATGGAGAACTCCTGCCCGGACTCGCCGCCGCCCTTGGTGGAGGACTGTTGCTGGGCATTGAACGCGAGCGACGCAATTCGATGAATGGCGCGGCCAACCGGGCCGGTGTCCGCACGTTCACCACCGCGGCACTGATCGGCGCCTGCTGCATGCTGCTCAACGACGTGGCGGTCGCCATCGGTGGACTGGCCACGGCCGCATTGGCGCTGTCTGCCTATGTCCGTCAGGAGGACGACGACGCCAGTCTGACCACCCCGCTGGCCATGCTCGCGACGTTTTTTCTCGGCGCGTTATCGTTGAAGGATCCGAAGCTCGGCGCCGGGCTCGCGGTTGCGCTGGCCATGCTGCTGCATAGCGAGGAAGCGCTGCACCACTTCGCGCTGCGCGTACTCGACGCACGCGAACTGAGCGATGTGATGCTGTTGGCCACGTCGCTGCTGATCGTATTGCCGCTGCTGCCCGACCACCCGGTCGATCCGTGGTCGGCGGTGAATCCACGCCAGGTCTGGCTGATTGCAGTGCTGGTCATTGCCATCAATGCCGCCGGCCACGTCGCGCTGCGCGCGATGGGCGCACGACTGGGTCTCGCGATCGTGGGACTGCTGGGCGGTTTCGTGTCCAGTGCCGCCACCGTCGCCGTGATGGGGCAGCGCGCGCGCACGGATGCGCAGCACCTCCAGGTTTGCGTTGCCGCGGCATTGTTTTCCTGCGTGGCCACCGTGGTGCAGCTCGCCCTCGTGATCGGACTCGTGTCCATGGACATGCTGCGGCATCTGGCGCTGCCCCTGATCGCGACCGCCATGACGACAGCCGGCATCGCGGGGTTTCATGCCTGGCGAGGACGGGATGGCGTTCCGGGCGAACTGCCACCGACGCTGGCGAGTCACTTCGCCCTGCCCCATGCCCTGCTGTTTGCCGGAATCGTAGCGCTCTCGCTGCTGTTTTCCAGTTGGCTACGCGAATGGCTCGGCGACGCCGGCGTGATGGCGACGGCCGCCGTGACCGGACTCGTCGACGTGCATGCTGCGGCGATCGGCGTTGCCAAGCTGGTCAGCGACGCCCACGTGCCATCGTCAACAGCCAGCTATGCCCTGGCGGTGGCGTTCAGTGCCAACTCGCTGATGAAATGCATTGCGGCCGGCGTCGGCGGGACGCGCTACGCCCTGCAGGTGGCCGGCGGCGTCATTGCCATCAACGCGACATTGGTGTCGGCGATCTGGTGGTGGGGCTGACCGCAAAGCCCGTCGACATACCGCTGACAAAGTGCCGACCGCTTTGCCGCAGCAGCGGCAGTGGTGAGGACACGCCAGACATGTTTGCCCATGCAACGGTCCCCGCAGCCATCGCTGGCCGCAGCGGTGAGGGTCCCTGTTCCTTGCCCGCCTCATATCGCGCGGTCGCGCGGCCAGTCATCGGCATACCGTATCGGATTCGCAGGTGATCTGGCTCAAGCCAGACCTTCGCGAACCCCGAATACTGCAACGGCTGATACCTCCCCGGAGCTGCGCTGTGAATCCCACGATTGCCGACCTGATCCAGCGCATCCGTACCATGGAAGAAGAACTCGCGGTGCAGCTCGCCCTGGCCCAGGCGGATCTTCACGTGCATGTCGTGGACGGCAAGATCGCCTTTGAACAGGCGGTGCAACGCCGCCACCGCGCGATGAAATCACACCTTCTGCGCTATGTGCTCGGCGCACGCGCGCTGATCGCGTTGACCGCCCCCGTGATCTACGCGCTGATCATCCCCTTCCTGCTGCTCGATGCGTTCGTCAGCCTCTACCAGGCCATTTGCTTTCCGGTCTATGGCATCGCGAAAGTACGGCGGCGCGATTACCTGATCTTCGACCGGCGCTATCTGGGCTACCTCAACTTTCTGGAAAAACTCAATTGTGCCTATTGCTCGTATGCCAACGGCCTGGTCGCCTACGTACGGGAGATCGGCGCGCGAACGGAGCAGTATTGGTGTCCGATCAAACACGCGCGCAAGCTCGCGGCCGCCCATCCGCGCTATGCGGATTTCGTCGACTATGGCGACGCCGAGGCGTGGCGTAGCGAGACGGACGCGCTGCGTCATCGGCTGCGCAGCATCCGCAAGGACTGAAGCGGGTCCGGGTTGACCTGGATCACTGCCCCGCTACCGGGGCTGCGCGAAGCTCGCTGCCAGTCGACGGGAACTCGCCTCATGGCGCAGAAGGCAACAGTCAGCTGGATCCGGACAAACGGCCGCGCCACACTGGCGATGGCAGGCGACTGGACCCTCGCCAACGCTCAGGATCTCGCGCCCGCCGTAGCCGGTGCCGCAGCCATGCGGCCCGGTGATCCCTGCCTGATCGACGCGCATCGGCTTACTGCACTCGACACCACTGGCGCCCTGCTCCTGCTGCGCGCCCTTGGCGATACCCCGCCGTCGTTCTCCGCCGCCGACGTGCAGGGCATGAATCCCGCGAACATGGCTCTCCTGCGGCTCGTCTCCGCGCGGCACGGTCAATTGGCGCCTGCCCGCCCGGTCCATGCGAGCTTCGTGCGATTGCTGGAACGCATCGGCGGCGGCATCGTGAATGCCTGGCACCAGGCCCGCGAACTGCTGGGGTTCGTCGGCATGATGCTGGCGACACTCGGCAAGGTGTTATCCGGCCATCGCCGCCTGCGCCTGACGGCCACGGTCTTCCACATGGAGCAGACGGGCCTCGACGCCGTGCCCATCGTCACACTGCTGTCGTTCCTCGTCGGCGCCGTCGTCGCGTTCCTGGGCGCGACGGTGCTGCGCGATTTCGGCGCGGAAGTCTTCACGGTCGAACTGGTGTCCTATTCGTTCCTGCGCGAATTCGGCGTCCTGCTGACGGCAATCCTGATTGCCGGCCGTTCGGGCAGCGCCTTCACCGCGCAGATCGGTTCGATGAAAAGTCGCGAGGAACTCGATGCGATCCAGGCCCTGGGCCTCGATCCGATCGAACTCCTCGTGATCCCGCGCCTGCTCGCCCTGCTGGTCATGCTGCCGGCGCTCACGTTTCTCGGCATGCTGGCGGGACTCGTCGGCGGCGGACTCGTCGGCGTGCTGGCGCTCGATTTCACGCCGGCGATGTTCATCGGCCGCCTGCATGAGATGACCGAGCTGCGCCACTTCTGGGTCGGCATGGCGAAAGCGCCGGTCTTCGCGTTCCTGATCGCCGCGGTCGGCTGCCTCGAAGGCTTCAAGGTCGAGGGCAGCGCCGAATCCGTCGGCCGGCATACCACCGCTTCCGTCGTGCAGTCGATTTTCCTGGTGATCGTATTCGACGCCGCGTTCGCCATATTTTTCATGGAACTGCAGGTATGAGCGCCGATGTCCTGATCGAGGTACGCGGCCTGCGCAGCGTGTTCGGTACCCAGGTAGTGCACGATGCGCTCGACCTCGACGTGCACCGCGGCGAGATCCTCGGCGTGATCGGTGGCTCAGGCGCGGGCAAATCGGTGCTGCTGCGCTCGATCGCGGGCCTCAAGGATCCCGACGGCGGCAGCATCCGGTTTCTCGGCCAGGACACGACCCATCTGCGCGCCGAAGACCGCCGTGCCATCGACCGTCGCTTTGGGCTGATGTTCCAGGACGGCGCGTTGTTCTCATCGCTCACCGTGCTCGAGAACGTCGAACTGCCGCTCGTCGAGTTCCATCATCTTCCGCCCGACCTGGTGAAGGACATCGCGCTGCTCAAGATCGCGCTGACCGGCCTGCCGCTGGACGCCGCCGCCAAGTATCCGGCACAGCTGTCCGGCGGCATGCGCAAGCGCGCGGGGCTTGCGCGTGCGCTGGTGCTCGATCCCGAAATCCTGTTTCTCGACGAACCGACTTCGGGCCTCGACCCGGTCGGCGCCGCAGCGTTCGACGAACTCATCCTGACCTTGCGCAACGCGCTGGACCTGACCGTATTTCTGGTCACGCACGACCTCGACAGCCTGTACTCGCTCTGCGACCGCGTCGCCGTGCTGTCGGATCGGCATGTCGTCGTCGCTGATCGGATCGCTGCGGTCGAAAACCACCCCGATCCGTGGATACAAGCCTGCTTCCGCGGGCCGCGCGCGCGCGGTGCCCGTGCCCATCAGCCGGCCCCGGCCGCTGCGATCGCTGGAGGAAACGATGGAAACTCGCGCTAGCTACGTACTCATCGGCGCCTTCGCCCTCGCCGTGTTCGTCGCGGCGTTCGGTTTTGTGCTGTGGCTCGGCAAGCTGTCGCTCGAACGGGAGTGGGTCTACTACGACATCGTGTTCGAGGAAGCGGTGACCGGCCTCACCGTCGGCGGCGCCGTGCAGTACAACGGAATCCAGGTCGGGGAAGTGCGCAAGCTCTCCTTGGCACCGGACGATCCGCGCAAGGTCATCGCACACGTCCGCCTCAACGGCGGCACGCCGGTGAAAACCGATACGCATGCGCGCCTGAACATCGTGGGCCTCACGGGCGTGACCGTGATCCAGCTTTCCGGCGGCACGCCGGGCGCCGCAGCGCTGATGCCGGCGCCGGGCGAGGCCGTCGCCCACATCGTTGCCGACGTCTCGGCGATGCAGTCGCTGCTGGCCTCCGGCCAGGACGTCGCCGTGAGCGCGAATGAATCACTGGTGCGTCTCAACCTGCTGTTGTCCGACGCCAACCTGGAGCACGTGGCGGCCGCCCTCGGCAGTATCGACGAGGTGACGCGGTCGCTCGCCGCGCAACGCGGAGACCTGCATTCACTGGTGACCG
This sequence comes from Tahibacter sp., assembly GCF_032229445.1. Taxonomy (NCBI): domain Bacteria; kingdom Pseudomonadati; phylum Pseudomonadota; class Gammaproteobacteria; order Lysobacterales; family Rhodanobacteraceae; genus Tahibacter; species Tahibacter sp. Next base: position 61,990 of record NZ_JAVTWC010000035.1, on the reverse strand, counting down.
ACATCAGCGATGCGAGCAGACAACTGAAGCAGAGTCTGCAGCGTATCGATCGCGTGACGGCGTCGACGGACGCCCTGCTCCACGAGCGCGTGCAGCCCCTGCTGGACGATGCGCACAGCTGGCTGATTTCGGCGCAACGGACCACCGATGCAGCCACTGCGCTTCTCGACCGCAACCGCGAACCCATCGAGCGCTTCACGACCAATGGCCTGGCACAGCTGGCGCCGACGCTGATCGAATTGCGTGCGACGCTGCGCGCGCTGCGTTCCACCTCAGGGCAGCTGCAGGACGATCCCGCCGGTTATCTGATCGGCCGCGAGCGGCCGAAGGAGTTCCAGCCGAAATGAATCACTACAAATATGGACTAGTCGTTTTTGCAGCACTGCTGACCGGCGGCTGCTCGCTGCTCGCGCGGCCCGGCGAAGGCGTGACGCTCTACGCACCGGCCCTGTCGCCCCCGATGGCATCTACCCGTAGTGCAGACACCCAGGAACGGCGCTGGCAGATCGCCGTCGCCGAACCGCAGGCGCCCGCGCCGCTGCTGGGCACCCGCATCCTCGTTTCGCCGCAGCCGGGACATATCGAGGTCTATCGCGACGCGCGCTGGCAGGACGCACCGGCCACGCTGCTGAAGGCGCTCATCATCCAGGCGCTCCATGAAGCCGGTGCCGCGGGCGCGGCCGACAGCGCAAGTCTTCAACACACCGATTTTCTGCTGGAATCGGACCTGGTCCGTTTTCAGGCGGAATATCGCGACGCCGCCGTACCGTCGGTCTCGGTCGGCCTCTACCTGCGCCTGATTCGTGTTGCCGACGGACAGCTCGCCGCGGCGCGCGCGTTCTCCGTCGAGGAACCGGCGACCAGCGGCGCGGTGCCGGTAGTCTTCGAGGCCTTCGAGCGAGCCATCGATCGTCTCGTTCGGGACGGCGCCGCGTGGACAGTCGCTGCCGGCGACCGCGCATCGGAACCGCAACGTTGATCCGCTCCGGCGGCCACGAGGTCAGGCTGCGCAGAACATCCGGCAGCAGGTCCGCGGCGCAGTCTTCCTGCCGCATCGAGCGGCAGCCAGCCTGCGATGCGCCATTGCGCTCAGCCGTTCAGTTCGGCAGATCATGGATGTCGTCGCACGGCGCGTAGCAACTCGGCATGACAGCGGGCGTCTGCCGCGCCACGCGGTTCCGTCGCGGCGATCGACATTCTGGTGATCGGCCGTGGCCGCGCCTCATGCAATCCTGCGGATCATCTGCGGCCCGAATCGACGCCGCCAGCAAGCGCATGGCGGCAACACGCAGACATTCAGGCAACCTGGAGCTGATCGACCACATCGCGCACGCCGCTGACCGACCAGACGGTGCGCTGGACGGCAAAGCGGTCATCCCAATTGTCGACGGTGCCCGAGATCGTGACGGTTGTGCCGTCCACGGCTATGCCGATCCGATCGGCCTCCAGCTTGACACGCCTCACCAGCGCGCCGGCGATGCGTTGCCTGATGTCGTCCCGGTGGCCGTGCGCAGCGAGTTCGAGCGGGTTGAAAACGCCGCGCTCGTGGCAGGGAATACGCTCGCCGACGTTCTGCGCGATTTCCTCGACACCTCGGACAGGTCCGGCGGCGCGTTCCGGCGCCATCACCGGGGAACAGGACTGGACGCGATCGCCCGACGTGATGGTTGCGTGCTCTTCGGCAAGCCCGGTGCTTTCGGCGTCGGTGCTGGGTTCGAACTCCAGCGCCTCGATCACGTCTTGACGCAGTGGCTTGTCGTCCATCGCAGTTCTCCGGAACAGGTCGGGAATCGCAGGCGCCTTGCTCGGTGTATCCGAAGGCGCCGTGTCAGCGGCTGCCGCCGGCCAGACCACCGTGATCGGGCGCACTGCGGCGCGGTCAATCCTGCCAATGCCTGCGCAGCAGCGCTTGACGTAAATCAACACTGCCTGTCAGGCCCGGCGCTAGCGTGACTCGCCATCCTCGGAGTGACGCCATGAACGACCTGCTTGCGCTTGCAGACCGCCACGATGACTGGGAGGCAAACTTTGGTTTCGCCGCGCGTCTGGCCGTCCATCTCGGCGCGCGCCTGACGGGCCTGAACATCTACCCCACACCGGCCGTCCCCAGCGGTCTCTATGGTGCAGCCGATACGTTCGCGATGATCCTGGAAAGCGTGCGCAAAGCGGAAACGGATGCCTATGCGGCCGGCGATGCGTTCATCGCCTGGGCCAAGGCCCAGGGCGTGCATGCCGCTGCCTGGCAGGTGGCCGAAGGCAATCCGTGGACTGTGCTTCAGCGCCTGGGAAACCGGCACGACCTGCTCGTGATGGCACGCGATGCCGGTGTGGCGGACAGTCACGTTGAGCTTGGCCAGATCCTGCTGCACTGTGGTCTTCCACTCCTGCTGCTGCCGCCGGCCTGGAAAGGCCCGGCGCAGTTCGACTGCATCGCCCTGGCCTGGAACGGGACCGTCGAAGCCCTGCGCGCGATCCACGCCGCCCAGCCGCTGCTGCAGCGCGCGCGCCGCATCGTCATCCTGCGCGGCGAACTGCGTGATACCTACGCGGAGATCGGCTGGCTGCCGCCCTTCGATCTGAACGCCTATCTTGCGTTCCATGGCGTGCAGGCCGAGATGCAAGGCATTGCCGAATCCGGCGACGCCGCGGGGCCCGCCCTGCTCGAGGCCGCGCATCTGCAACGCGCCGACCTGCTCGTGATGGGCGGCTATGGGCGCAGCCGCTTCAGCGAGTGGATGCTCGGCGGAGCGACCCGCCACCTGCTGGGACAGTCCACCCTGCCGCTGCTGCTGCGCCACTGAGCGCGGCAGGGCAAGCCTAGGAAAGCCAGTCATGACCCCGCGAAAATCCGCACGCAAACGCAGCGAATTCCGTCTCACGTTTCTCGGCGCCACCGGCACGGTCACCGGTTCCAAATATCTGGTCGAAGCGGACGGCCGACGCATCCTCGTCGACTGCGGTCTGTTCCAGGGCTACAAGCCGTTGCGACTGCGCAACTGGGCCGAGTTTCCGGTGGATCCAGCCAGCATCGACGCGATCGTGCTGACCCACGCCCATCTGGATCATTCGGGCTACTTGCCGCGCCTGGTCGCGCAGGGCTTCAAGGGAACCGTGTGGGCCACGCGCGCCACGCGTGCCCTGTGCGGAATCCTGTTGCCCGATTCGGCGCGTCTGCTGGAAGAAGATGCCAATCACGCGAACCGCAACGGCTACAGCAAGCATCATCCGGCCGAGCCCCTGTACGACGAAGCCCAGGCACAGCAGGCGTTGCGGCTGATCCGGCCAGCCGCCTGGGAGCGCAGTTTCGAACCCGTGCCCGGGCTGCGCGCACGCCTGCGTCCGCAGGGGCACATCCTCGGCGCCGCCGCGGTCACGCTCGAACACGCCGCCACCCGCATCACCTTCAGCGGCGACATCGGCCGCAGTCACGATCCTGTGATGCCGCCGCCCTCGCCACCGGCGGCGTCGGACTGGATCGTCGTCGAATCGACCTACGGCGATCGCCGTCACGGCGGCGACAATCTGGAGCAGGAGCTGTCGAGCGTATGCCGGCGCGTGCTGGCCCGCGGCGGCGCCATCATCCTGCCCGCATTCGCGGTCGGCCGCGCGCAACTGCTGTTGCTGCTCATCGCGCGCCTGCAGCAGCGCGGCGATCTGCCTCGCGTGCCGCTGTATCTCAACAGCCCCATGGCGGCCGACGTCACCGCCCTGTACGAGCGTTTCGCGGGAGAACACGCCCTGGGCCGCGAGGATTTCGCCCTGCTGCGCGAGCGTGTCCAGATCGTCGGCAGCGCCGACGAGTCGCGCGCACTGAACGCCCGTAGCGGACCGCTGATCGTGGTGTCGGCCAGCGGCATGCTGACCGGCGGACGCGTGCTGCACCATGTGCACGCCTTCGGCCCGGACCCGCGCAATGCGATCGTGCTGGCGGGCTTTCAGGCAGGCGGTACGCGTGGCGCGGCGTTGGCAGGCGGGGCACGCAGCCTGCGCATTCATGGCGAACAGGTCAGCATCAACGCCGAAGTCATCTCGCTGCAGGCGGCCTCCGCCCATGCCGACTCGGACGAACTGATGGCGTGGCTGCGCAGTGCACCGGAACGGCCGCGCGGAGTGTTCATCACCCACGGCGAGCCGGACGCCGCCGATGCCCTGCGCCTGCGCATCAAGCACGAACTGGACTGGCCGGCACACATCCCCGAGTACCGCGACAGCGTCGACCTGCTGGGCTCAGACGCTGCGGCCGTTCCTGTCCGCTGAGGCACATTGCCCGCAGCACCAATTCCCCGGAGTTCCCGATGTCTTCCACACATCCACATTATCTGGACTCCGCCACACGCTGGTTCGGCCGACGCTTCGCCGACCTCGATCACAGCACGCGGCGGGCGCTGACCCACGCCGCGGATCGCCGCGCCATCGCCACGGCCCCCGGCGCGCACGCGGAAGTCGCGGCCAGTTTCGGTGAGCGCATGGCCGACCGCGTCGCGCGCTTCGGCGGTTCGTGGGTCTTCATCGGCTTGTTCTGGCTGTTCCTGATTGGCTGGAGCGTGCTCAACACGCAACTGCCGCGTGCGCTGGCATTCGATCCCTATCCCTTCATCTTTCTCAACCTGATCCTGTCGATGCTCGCAGCGCTGCAGGCCCCCGTGATCATGATGAGCCAGAACCGGCAGGCGGCCAAAGACCGCCAGATGGCCGTCTACGACTACGAAGTCAACGTGAAGGCCGAGATCGAGATCATGGCCTTGCACGACAAGCTGGACGCCCTGCGCAGCGACCATCTGGCGGTACTGCTGCAACAGCAGCAGGCTCAGATCGACCTGCTCACCCGCCTGATCGCAGCGCTACCGGCCGCAGCTGCGCCGGCACCGCGCTGAATCCCGCTTCCACGGCACCGGCATCGAGTTGATCCGCATCAAGTCGGCCCGTGCTGCAAAGCGCATCCTGTTGCTCACGCCCCGCTACCGGAGTCGCTCATGAACCCATCCAGCAACAGCAATGGCACCTCTCCCCCGCAGAACCTGTCAGCCCTGCCGATGAGCGCCGAATCTCCGCAATGGACACACACGTTGCGCAACGGTTCGCAGGTCACCATCCGTCCGCTGGGAAAGGGCGATGCCGCGCTCGAACGCGCGTTCATCGAATCCCTGTCCGCGCAGTCGCGCCGCTTCCGCTTCCTCGGCCAGATCGGCTGCCCCAGCGACGAGATGATCCGTGGGCTGACCGATATCGACTATGTGCGTGATGTTGCATTTGCCGCGATTGCCGACTTCGGCGGCACGGCACGGGAAATCGGTGTCGCCCGCTTCAGCGTTTCCAAAGACGGACAGTCCTGCGAAGCTGCGGTCGCCGTCAGCGACGACTACCACGGCCAGGGCCTGGGCACGCTGCTGATGAACCACCTGATCGACATCGCGCGTGAGCGCGGCATCGACGAAATGATTTCGCTGGATTCGGCCGAGAACTTTGCCATGCGCGATCTGGCCGAATCGCTGGGCTTCCGGCGCGAGCCGGACCCCGATGACGGCGCGCAGGTCATACACCGGCTGAAGCTTTGACGGAAGGCGGACGCCACGCAATTTGTGATACCTCAGCCGCATCTGCGATGCGGCTGCTTCCTGCGTGAGTACCGCGACCCCCTGCGGCCGATGACACGACATTTGCTGCTGCGCTCGCGCGTGGTCTAGTCGCTGCGCTGGCGAATTCGTGGTCCCGCGGCGGCACGCTGGCAAGACTGTTGCTCCACAGCCAGCCAGCGCGAAATGGAGGGGATCGCCCGCGAGCAGAGCGCGCGAGCGAAGGCTTCCCGCAGGACACGGCAAGCGCGGCTCGCGCCGTTCGAGCAAGGCGCCTGCGCTGCTTTCTCAACAACCGGCCAGATCAGCGCCCTGGGCAGCCCGGGCAAGCATCAGCTCTTCGTCGACATGTACCACGTAGACCGCAACGCGCGTGCCGGTAAGGCTGATGCATTCGTCGCCCCGCTGGTTGGCGGCAGCATCGAGTTCGACGCCGAGCCAATGGCAGCGCTCCGCGATGCGCGCGCGCAATGACGGAGAGCCGGCGCCGGCGCCGCCGCTGAATACGATCGCATCCAGCCCCTGCAGGCGCGCAGCCATCGCGCCGATTTCGGCCACCGCGCGGTATACCAGCAGATCGAGAGCCTGCCGCGCATGCGGATCGGTGCTGGCTTCCAGCACACGCATATCGGCGCTGACACCGGAAACACCGAGCAGGCCGGAACGGCGGTACAGCAGGTCTTCGACGTCCTTCACGGACAAATTGCAGGTGCTGAGCAAGTGCAGGACCACGCCCGGGTCCAGGCTGCCGCAGCGCGTTCCCATGGGCAGGCCGTCCAGCACGCTGAAACCCATGCTGCTGGCGATGCTGCGCCGCTGCTGCAGCGCGCACAGGCTGGAGCCGGAGCCCAGGTGGACGACGACGACGCGACCGTCCGCCGCCGGGCCAGCCAGGCGCGGCAGTGCATCGGCGATGAATTCGCAGGCGAGACCATGGAAGCCATAGCGACGGATGCCGGCTTCCGTGTACTGGCGCGGCAGCGCATAGCATCGGGCCAGCTCCGGCTGATCGGCGTGGAAGGTGGTGTCGAAGCAGGCCACTTGCGGCAGGTCGGGCCAGCGCTGCGCCAGGCGCGACACGGCTTGCAAGGCCACCGACTGATGCAGCAGCGCCATCGGCGCCCAGCGCTGCAGGCGCTCGATGAGCCCCGCATCGATCCGATGCGGCCGTGGCTCCAGGTCACCGCCGTGCACGATGCGGTGGCTCGCACAGCGTAGCGACAGCTGCGGCAGACCGCTGTGCAGACTGTCGATCAGGTGCTCGACGGCCTCACCCGCATCCTGTCCCGCCACGACGAAGTCGCCCAGTTGTCCGGCCAGCGGCCCGCTCAGCGATGTGCGCGCAACGGCATGGCCAAAATCCACATGTCCACGCAGGCGCAGCGCAAGATCGGCCGCGTCGAACAGCGCAAAGCGCAGGCTCGACGAACCCACGTTCAACGCCAGGATATCGTCGCTCATGGCTTGGCCGCCCTGTGCTGCAGCAGCCGCTGCGCCAGCGCGCAGGCGGCCATCCGGGCGGCGACGCCATCGGCACGGCTGCTCAGCATGATCGGCACGCGCGCGCCGATGATCAGGCCAGCCGTGCGCGCACCGGACAGATAGACGAGCTGCTTGACCAGCATGTTGCCCGACGCCAGGTCAGGCACCAGGAGGATGTCGGCACAGCCGGCGACCGGCGAGCTTATGCCTTTGGCTGCCGCCGCCTGCGGTGAAATGGCGTTGTCCATCGCCAGCGGCCCTTCCAGCAGCGCCCCGCTGATCTGTCCACGATCCGCCATCTTGCACAAGGCCGCTGCGTCCAGCGACGAAGTGACGGCCGGATCAACCTCTTCCGACACGGAAAGCAGCGCGACCTTCGGTGTGGCCACGCCGGTCGCCTGTGCGAGATCGATCGCGTTCTGCACGATGTCGCGCTTGTGCAGCAAGCCCGGGGCGATGTTCAGGGCCCCGTCGGTGATGAACAGCGTCCGTGGGTAAAGCTCCACCTCCAGCGCGAACACATGGCTCATGCGCCGGCCGGTGCGCAGCCCGGACTCCCGCGCGACCACAGCCTGCATCAGTTCCTGCGTGTGCAAGGCGCCCTTCATGAGCGCCGCCACGCGTCCGTCACGCACCAGCTCGACGGCGCGATCGGCTGCAGCGTGGCTGTGCGGCGCGTCAATGAGCTCCGTTCCGGCCAGATCCAGCCCGGCCTGTTGCGCCACTTCGGCGATGCGCGCCCGCGGGCCGACCAGCACGGCCTGCATCAGCCCGCGCGACTGCGCCTGCAACGCCCCCGCCAGGGATGCCGGATCGCAGGGATGGACTACCGCTGTGCGCAGCGGCGGCAGCGCGCAGGCCGCGTCGACCAGAGTTTCGAGCACGTTTTCACCTCGGTATTTTCACCAGCTAGGGTTGCGTCGACGGCGTCACCGGTCAGCCGGCGGGAGCAGCGCTCGCACGCGGTGCCGGCATGGAGTTGCGACGCGCATCCGCCAGCGATACCCGCGGCAACGCGGCTGTCCCTGCAGCATACAGGGGACCGGCAACGGCGCAGCCCGACCACCGGCCGTTGCGTACTACTGAGCCGGCCACGCTAGCGAGTTGCAGAGCTTAGGTGCTTGATCTGCGTCAACGCTCGCGCCCGATTGACACGCGTCAATTCCCGCAGGCGCTCCTCGGCCTACGCTCTGGTTTCCGCAACAAAGCGAGGATTTCCCCATGGTCGAGTCCACCCGCTCCGCGACACCGACGAAGGCCGGCACCTGGCTGCCCGGCCTGGAAATACCGTCAGGCGCCTTAGGCACAGTCGGACAGGATTGGCTGCAGCTGGCCCGGCACTGGAACAGCGAACTGCTGCGTTTTGCCAGGCAACGCTGGGAGAAGGATCTCGACACGATGGTCCAGCTCGCCTGCTGCCGCAGCGCAGCCGAGATCTTCTGCGTCCAGTGCGATGTCGCGGCCGATGCGGCCTCGGACTACCTCGGCGAAAGCCAGCGATGGCTGGCCAGCCTCGACACTGCCCTCCGGCCCGATGCGAAAGCGACCGCGTCCACGGATGAGGGCTGAGCCGTCCGTCGTCTGCCCGCCGCGACGAACCGGCGGGTCTGTGCGCCGGTCAGGCGAGGTCGAGCACCACACGGCCGTCCACGCGGCCTTGCCGGAGCTCCGCGAATATGCGGTTGATGTCTTCCAGCGCAGCACGGTGGTAGTGCGCGCGCACCTTGCCTTCGGCCGCCAGGTCGATGGCCTCTGCCAGATCGTTGCGGGTTCCGACGATGGAACCACGCAGTGTGATGCGCTTGAGCACCACGTCGAACACCGGCGTGGCGAACTCGCCCGGCGGCAGGCCAACCAGGCAGACGGTGCCGCGCCGCCGCACCAGTTCCAGCGACTGACGGAACGCGGGCAGCGAGACCGCCGTGACCAGCACGCCGTGCGCGCCGCCGCCCGTTGCCTTGAGCACCTGCGGTACGGCATCGGCGGCGCTGGCGTCGACGGCGAGATCGGCACCGAGCGAGCGCGCCAGAGCGAGCTTGTCTTCACTCACGTCCAACGCGGCCACCAACAGGCCCATGGCCTTGGCGTACTGCACCGCGATATGGCCCAGCCCTCCGATGCCGGAGATGGCAATCCACTGGCCCGGCCTGACTTCGGTTTCGCGAATGCCCTTGTAGGTCGTCACGCCGGCGCACAGGATCGGCGCAAGCGCATGGAAATCGGGTTGATCCGGAAGGCGCGCGACATAGTCCGCCGCGCCAATCGCGTACTCCGCAAACGTGCCGTTCACGCTGTAGCCGCTGTTGTGCTGCAGTTCGCACAAGGTTTCCCACCCGCCGATGCAGTGCTCGCAGCGGCCGCAGGCGTCATGCAACCAGGCCACGCCGACCGCATCGCCTTCGCGCAGGTTTTTCACGCCCTCCCCCAGCGCCGCCACGATGCCGGTGCCTTCATGACCCGGAATGAACGGCAGCGAGGGCCTGACAGGCCAGTCGCCGTCGGCGGCATGCAGGTCGGTGTGGCAGACACCACTGGCCCGCAGCCGTATCAGCACCTCACCCGGACCCGGCGTCGGCACAGGGACGGATTCGATCTGCAAGGGCTGGCCGAATTCGCGCACGACAGCCGCTTTCATCATCGTGGACATGACGGGATTCCGCAGTGACTTCGAGGAGACGAAACTAGCCGGACGCGCAGGCGCCGCGCTTGATCGAAATCAATGCCCTAAACTGACCCGCGATTGATCCCGATCGATGCTGCCGCCACCGGTGGACGCGCCATCACAGGCGAAGTCCTGCTACTGCTTACCGCGACGGGAGGCAGCACTACGTCACTCGCATGCCCGCACCAAAAGGAAGCCCATGAACGCGCTGTCCGGGAATACGTCGTCGCGCTATCCGTTGTTGCTCCTGACCGTATTTGCCATCGCGTGGATCGCCCTTGCCATAGCGCCAAGCTACCGTCAGGACTGGCTGCTCGAAAACGTGCTCGTGCTGATCGCCGTGCCGCTGCTGGTGGCCGGCCATTCCCGAATGCGATTCTCCAACACCGCATACACCTGTCTGTTCGTATTCCTGGTGCTGCATGAGATTGGCGCGCACTACACGTATTCCGAAGTCCCGCTGCCCTCCTGGTTGACCGGCTTCGGCGCGGACGGGAGCCTGGCCGCGTCGCGCAACCATTTCGACCGGTGGGTGCATTTTCTCTATGGGGTGCTGATCACTCCCATGGCGGTGGAGCTGCTCGATGCCCGCGCGCCGCAGCGGGGAATGTGGCGCTGGCTGCTGCCGTGGTTCTTCGTCGTCTCTCATGCGACCCTGTTCGAGATCGTGGAAGCGGCGGCCGCTGGCGTATTTGGTGGCGAACTGGGCCAGGCCTATCTCGGCATGCAAGGCGACGTCTGGGACTCGCAGAAAGACTCCGCCCTGGCTGCGGTCGGTGCGGCCCTGGCCGTCATCGCGTTGCGATGGGGCGCGACCCGGACAGCGCCTGCACGCTGAGGCGCTGTGTGGATATTTGGATTAAGTGATTACTTCCGCCCGTCCTTGCACGACCACATCCTTCGGCGGCGACGGGAAAGCCCGAGACGCTGCGCTGTTGCGGGTTGCGCCGCCAGAGAACTGACCTTACGGGTACGCGCGGGAATAGCGTTGGCATCCATCGATCTCGCCGCGGCTCACGTAGAGAAAAGCAGGATTTCTGCTTTCAACCACTGACAACCCGGCGCCAGGGACGATGGCGCCGGTCTGCGGCGCTGTCCCTATGAAACTGGCCCGAGCCTGGGATGCAGGTGCCAACGGCAGCTTCACCGGAAGCCGCGCGCCGACAGCGTGTTCGCGCCGTCGATCGCTGGCGCGCGTCAGGACGATGGCCAACCGTTGATCGGCCGCGCTATCAGGCGGATCGATGCCGTTCGCCCTGCGCAGGCCGCGAATGATCTCCACCGAATCGGCGTCGAGGTGTATGGAAACAGCAACCCCAGCCGCTTCGCAGCGCTTTTCGTGGCAGGCCAGGCAGAGTGCGAGCGCAAGAAACAACGGCCCGGCAATGCGTTTCGCTCTGACCCGCAGGAAGGACTTACGACCGCACTTGGCCTGTGTCATAGCCACCTCGGCGCCTAGCCTGCCAATCCGACCAAATTCTATATTTTGGTCAAATATCTATTTATGCAGACTAGCGCCGAGGAATGCCGCGCAGTTGACCCACATCAAGCGAAATGGGGCGCCGGAGCGACTGTTACAAAAAAACCAATCGTCAAAGAAAAAAGCTGAATATTTCAATCACGCAGCCGCGCATGCGGACGCGCCCGGTCCGGCGAGCACGCGCCCCATCGACCGGGCGCCCGTTCCGCATCGTGGCGGTCGCGTGAATTGCCGGCTTCAATGCTGCAGGAACAGCGGCAATGCGGAGTGCTGCAACAGATGGCGCGTGGCGCCGCCCAGCATCCACTCGCTGAGGCGGTTATGGCCGTAGGCGCCCATGACCAGCAGGTCGGCGCCGGCATCGGCGGCGGCGCGTGCCATTGATTCGCCGGCGGCGTCGGAGTCGATGCGGTGTCGGCTGGCGCTGAGCGGTACATCCTTGGACTCGAGGTAGGCGGTAATGCCGCCGGGCGGGCTGCCGCAACCCCGCGGTCGCGATAGCCCGACGTCACCGAGCACGATCACTTCCTCCGCTCGCTGCAGCAGGTCGAGCGCGGAACGGACGGCGCGTACGCACTCGGCAGAACCGTTCCAGGCCAGGGCGATGCGGCGCGGCGGCGCGAACACCGCGGCGCTGCGCACCACCAGGCACGGTCGCCGGCAGGTCAGCACGAGCTGGCCGAGCGTGGTGACATCGGCGCACTCGTTGCCTTCGTCGGCTTCCAGCACGACCAGATCGTGCCAATCGGCGGCGGCGGCGACGGTTTTTTCATACGGCGCCTCGACCGCCTGCCAGCGATACCCATCCAATCCACGCCGTTGTGCCCAGTCGCCGAAAGCCGCACTGCCCTCGCCCGCTGCGCGGCGCTGCTCCCGAAGGAATTCGATGGCATCGGAGATGACCGCCGGGGAATCGAAGACCGGGCCGCCGAGAAAGGCCTGGATCACGTACAAGGCCGTCAGCGGGGCTTTGAACTCGGCACTCAGCCACGCCGCGTAGTCGAAACTCGCCGGCCGCGCATAGGCACGGGTAAGGGGTAGCAGCAGATCGCGCATGCTTGTCTCCGTAGAAGCAGGTTCAGTGGGCCAGCAACAGCGGCATGTCGGCGCTTCGCAGCAGCCGGGCCAGGGTCGTCGCGCCGTCCCACTCGCTGAAACGCACATGCGGGAAGGCGCCGAGTACGAGCAGGTCAAGCTCATGCCGACGGGACAGTTCGGTCAGGTGCGCGCAGGCATCAGCCGGCGCGGCAGTGCTGTCGATCCGGAGCGTTCCCACCCCATGCCGGCCAAGATAGGCGCACGCGGCATCGGCGTCGGCCGCATGGCCGCCGGCCTGGAACATCACCACCCGCGTGGCGTCCTGCAACAGGGGCAGCGCCGCGTGCAACGCGCGCCGGCATTGCAGCGAACCGTTCCAGCCCAGTCCGATATGCCGGGGCGGCGGCGGCTCCGCACGATCATGTGCGGGCAGAACCAGACACGGCCGCGCGCTGTCGCAGACGACGCTGCGCCAGACCGTGAGATCGTCCAGTCCATCGATGAGCACGGCATCTGTCCAGGCCGAATGCTGCACCAGTGCTTCCGTCAGCGACGGCGCTCCCCGCGCGACCTCAGTGAGCAGCACCCCGCCTTCGAGCGGCGCTGCGCAGACCTCGCTATCGCTCGACGAATCATCATGCAGCCTTACGATGAGTCCGGCACCCGGCGTGAGCAGGCAGCGCGCATAGGCCAGGACATCAGGCCAGCGTGCAGGGTCGCGGCAATAGACGAGCAGGTCCTGATACATGGCGATTCCGCTTGTCGATGGAAGGAGCAGCGGCCTGCGCCGCACTCGTGAGGCACAGCCTAGTCCCGTCGCGAAGTCGCAGTGACCACAGCCGGGCAACCGTCGGTAACGGTCGGTAACGACACACGGACTACCGGCCGTGGCGATCGTGGCAGGTGCATGCCCGGGGGTGCGCGCCTATAGTGGGCGGAGCTATCAACTGGCGTCACGATGGAAGCACGTATTCCACATATCATTTGCGTGGACGATGAGGAAGAAATCCGCATCCTGCTCGAACGCTACCTCGGTCAGCACGGTCTGCGCGTCAGTCTTGCCGCCAACGGCAGCGAGATGCGCCGACTCATTGCCGAGGGTGGCGTGGATCTGGTGTTGCTCGACCTGGGCCTGCCGGGAGACGACGGCCTGACGCTGATGCGTTACTTGCGCGAGCACTGGAACGGTGCGGTGATCATCGTCAGCGGCCGCGGCGACGCAGTCGATCGCGTGGTCGGACTGGAACTGGGTGCCGACGACTATGTGACCAAACCGTTCGACCTGCGCGAACTGCTGGCGCGTGTGCGCAGCGTGCTGCGGCGGCTCGAGGCGACTCGCACCGTGCCATCAGCCACGGATCAATTGCGCCGCGTTGCGGTATTCGCGGGGTTCCGCTTCGATCTCGGCGCCCGCACCTTGCACGACCGCGCCGGCGCGAGCATCGACCTGACCAGCGGCGAGTTCGACCTGCTGCGGACGTTCGTGCAGCAGCCCAACCAGGTGCTGTCGCGCGACGCCCTGATGAACAGCATCCACGGCCGCGAAGCCGGTCCCTACGATCGCGCCATCGACATGCAGATCGGCCGGCTGCGGCGCAAGATCGAGGCCGACCCGGAGCGGCCGGCGCTGATCAAGTCGGTGCGCGGCGCCGGCTACCTGTTCGTCCCCGCGGTGGAGCTTCAGCCTTGAACATCCCCGGCGAAGCGTCCTCGCCCCTTTATCGCGCGCTGTTCGAGACGGCACCCGACGCCATGATCGTGGTCGCCCGCGACGGACGCATCGTGCTGGCCAACCCGCAGGCTGAGCGGCTGTTCGGGTACCCACAGGATGAGCTGGCTGGCCAGCCGGTGGAGCTGCTGATGCCAGAGCAGGTACGCGACCGTCACCATGCCCACCGTGCCGGCTACATGGAACGTCCGCGCGAGCGCCCCATGGGAGCGGGCCAGGAACTGGTCGGCCGCCGCCGCGGCGGCGGCCACTTTCCGGTGGAACTCGCGCTGAGCCCCATCAACAACGGCAGCGAAACCCTGTTCGCCGCCTCGATACGCGACATCTCCGAAACCCAGCGCCAGCGTCAGGCGCGCGCGCGCGCGCTTCGACGCCTATGCGGCACAGATCGGCCAGCTCGCCCTGCAGACCGGCAATTTCGAAAAGATGGGGGAAAAGATCGCCCAACTCATGCTCGAAGCGCTGCAGGCGCGCGCGGTCGGGATCGCGCTGTTCCACTCCCCACGCGGCCAGCTGCTCAGCAGCGCCGTACAGGGCACGGACGAAGACATCGTGGAGAAAGCCTGCGAGGCCTTGGGTCTCGGCCCGGACAACTGTCCGGCTGATCTCGATGCCTGGCTGCAGGATACAAAGTACGCGTCAATGTGGTCCCGCGCCGGTGTCGGCGGGGGCCGCCTTTTTCCCATCCTGGATCACGACCGCACCTTGGGCGCCTTGATCGTGCTGAGCCGCGCACCGTGGCAGGCCGAGCGCGACGCAGACCACTTCCTCAGCATGGTGACCAACGTGCTGGCGACGGCGGCCCTGCGTCATCACGCCCAGGAGCAGCTCGCCCATTCGCAGCGCCTCGAGGCGGTAGGACAATTGACCGGCGGCATTGCCCATGATTTCAACAATCTGCTCACTGTCATATCCGGCAACCTGCAATTGCTCGAGGATCTCGCGGAGCGTGATCCGGCCGCCAGCGATGCCATCGCGCGCGCGCTGCGCGCCGTGGGGCGCGGCGCCGAGCTCACGCGCAAGCTGCTTGCCTTCGCCCGGCGCCAGCGCCTGAGTCCCGACGCGGTCTCGCCGGCAGAACTGCTGCGCGAACTCGGCCGCATGCTGGAACGCACACTGGGTGAAACCATCCAGCTGCAGATCGACTGCCCTGACGACCTGCCCGCCGTGTTCGCCGATCCGGCGCAGCTGGAGGGTGCGCTGCTGAATCTGGCCCTGAATGCCCGCGACGCGATGCCACGCGGTGGCCGTCTGTCGATCAGCGCCCGGGAGCACCACGTCGCAGACACCAGCGACGGCGTCGAGCTGCCTCCCGGCCACTACATCCGCCTGACCATCTCCGATACCGGCCTGGGCATGACACCGGAGGTACTGGCGCGCGCCTTCGAGCCGTTTTTCACCACCAAGGAATCGGGCAAAGGCAGCGGACTGGGTCTGAGCATGGTCTACGGATTCGTCAAGCAGTCGGGCGGCCATCTGGTGGCGCAAAGCCAGCTCGGCTACGGCACGCAGATGGATCTGGTCCTGCCGCTCGCGCCGTCCGCCGCTGTCAGCCCGGCGGTCCAACGGACCCAGCCGGGTCTGCGCGGCAACGAAACGGTGCTTGTCGTCGAGGATGAACCGGAAGTACGCGGCATCGCTGTCGCGTTCCTGAAGGCCCTCGGCTACGTCGTCCACGAAGCGGCCGATGCCCAGAAGGCTTTGCAGCACCTGCGCGACGATCCGGCCATCGCCCTGCTGTTCAGTGACGTGGTATTGGGCGGCGGCACGAACGGCATCGAACTCGCCCATGCGGCGCGTGTACTGCGTCCTACACTGCCAGTACTGCTGACCTCGGGCTACGAACTGGGCAACACGGAGACACGGCACGAATTTCCGCTGCTGCGCAAGCCTTATCGCAAGGAAGATCTGGCGATCGCCTCACACGAGGCATTGCACCAGCACCGGTAAGTCAGCGGACTCAGGCAGCGCACCGTGCCAGCTCGGTACCACCGGCGCAGCGGTCCAGCCGCTCGGCGCACGCGATACGGATCTCCCGCCGTTCCACCGCGATGATGCCGGCAGCCGCCAGGTGGGACAGGGCACGGGTAACTGTTTCGTGCTTGAGAGCAAGAAAGCTCGCGATGTCGATGCGACTCATGCGCAACACGAAATGGCTGGCGGAAAATCCCAGCGCGCGATGACGCGCGGCAAGATCCTGCAGGAAGGCTGCTACCCGCTGATCCGCGTTCAGCGTTCCCAGCGTGAGCATCCAGTACTGGTCGCGGCGCAGTTCCTGTGCCAGCGCCTGCGTCAATGCGCCCTGCAGGGTCGGTGTCGTGGCACACGCGTCGAGCACGGCCGGATACGGCAACTCGATGATCTCGCAGTCGTCCAGGGCGATCACGTCGATCGAATAGTGGCTGCTGCCGATGGACTCGACACCCAGCAGCTCGCCGCGCATGGGAAATCCGGTCACCTGCTCGCGCCCGTCCGCCGTCGCGACGCTGCGGCGAAGGAACCCGGCATGGACGAAGAACAGCGCCCGGAACGGCTGACCGGCCCGGTAGACAGCCTGCCCGCCGCGCACCCGACGACGCAGCACCGCCATGTTCGCCGACAAGGCGTTGATGTCGAGCGAATCCGCGACGAGGCGCAGCGTCGACGACGGAAACGGAACGGGGTTGGCAGTGGTCATGGCATTCATGGCGGTTCCTGATCGGCGACGGCGTTGACTACGGGAGCAAGCCTAGCGACCGCCAATCACGTGGTGACCACGCGCCGGCAACGGTGAGTAACAGCGCGTAACGTCGCCGGGAATTGACATGGCTCAACATCGGCACTGGCCGTTGAATCCCATAGTGCGCCCCATGGATTACGGGTTCCGCTATCGCTCCGGCGTACATGCCACACCAACCTCTTTCGTCGACCCGGTTGCGGTCGAGGCCTGGGACGCCTGGTTTCGCTGGCGCGAAGGCAACGAACTGCGCGACCTGACCATCGACGCGACATGGTCGCGGGTCACGGGCGCACTGTCGTCGCTGACCCCGGGCCAGCCGGCGCAGCATGAGCAACAGATCGGTGACGCGATCAGCAGCTGGCGGCTGCTGCCCGACGAACGCATTCTCGCCGGCGCCGGCACCCCCGGCTTCGCCTGGCCCGGCCACGGGCTCAGCGCCACCATCAATCTCGCGCGTTTCGTCTCCCTGCCGTTTACCGAACGCGCCGGCTTACAGGTCGAAACACTTGCCGCTACGGTGCTGCTGGCGCTGCGTCTGCTGGACGACGTGCGTCTGGCGGCCGGCTGCGCAGACGCCCCGCTGCGGCTGGGCATCGTTGGCCTGGCCGATGCCGTGGCTTTGCTCGGCGCCGACTACACCGGCGCGAGCGGGGTCGCGGCGGCCGAGCAGGCCGCGCGCCTGTTCGCCACCGCCAGCCTCGTTGCCAGCAGCCAGCTGGCACACGAGCGCGGCGCGGGCGTCGGCACCGAAGCGACGGCGTGCGCGTTGCGACGCTTCGAGGGGCAGCTTTCCGTCACCGAAACCCGCGCGGTTCTCGACCACGGCCTGCGCTTCGGGCCACTCACGAACGCGGACAGCCAACCTCGCCTCGCCCTGCTTGCCAACAATGTCGCCGACGCCTTGCGACCCTTGCGCGGGGAACGGCAGACCTACGACATCACGGGGCCGCACGGCACGCGCCAGGTCGTCGGCTCCGGTTTCGCGCTGACGCTGTGGCGCCAATTGGGCGCCCGCTTCGGTGAGGACACCTACCCTTACCCGACGGCTGCGACGACGGCAGCCGAGGGCCAGGCACGCATCGAATCGGCCGTCCTGCCCTGGCTGGATTTCCCGGCGCGTGCCGCAGCCGCCTGACGCCGAAGCGCCGCCCAGGAACGCGCTCGAGCCGCATGACGCGACCGTGGCCGAGGCACTGTCTGGAGTTGGACGCAGAGCGACCCCGAACGGCTTGCGCACGTCGGGGGCCGCCGATGACTGCCGGATCGGAACGACGCAAGCAGCATGCCGCTCCCGCCAGCAAGCCTGACCTGCCGGCCCTGAGTCTCCGGACATTGCGGTGTCTTCGCCGCGATACGTCGATGCTTGTGGTCGCGCTGATGCGGCACGACTCCTCACGGCGCCTCGTCAGACGGCAAAAGCCGTCCGGAATATCCAGCCCGCTTTTCTCACACCCGTTCGTAGCGAGGCCATCGAGAGACAGCCCGCCAGGGCGATCCCGTCACGTCAGGGATCGCCCGAGCGTCGAGCGCGCAGGCGATTAGTTCTCGCAGAACGTGCGCGAGTTTCGCTTGCGCCATTGGATCGGAAAACCGGCAGAGGCCAGCTTCTCAATACCCTGCTAACGCACCACCAGCACCGGAACGGGGCTGTGAGCCAGTACTTTTGTAACGACTGAACCCAACAGCAGGTTGCGCCACGCACCGCGCCCGTGCGAACCCATGACGAGAAGATCAGCCTGGGTCGCCACCTGCGCCTGCAAGATCACATCGGCCGGATCACCCACGGCCGTGCGGCTTTCCACCGCGATGCCGGCCGCCGCGAAGTCCGCCTGGGCGTCGCGAAGCGCGTCGGCGGCGTTGTCGGCGTGGTAGCGCTCGACCTCGGCCCGCCCGAGCGCATTGGACACGTGCGGCGTCAGCGGCGGATCGCCATGACACAGAACCACGCTGAGCTGGGGATCGAGCGCTGGCCAATGCGTGATGACGTAGCTGACGGCTCGGCGGCTGTGCTCGCTGCCATCCGCAGCAATAAGCAGTTTCATGGATCAACTCCCGGGTCGGATGAACACGGCCGCCGTCGGCGTACGACGTCAGCGTTGGTGCGCGGTGGGTCGCAAGCCGTCGAATCGAGCCGGCGAACGGAAGCCGCGCATGCCACACGTTCGCCGGAATTCGACATGTCGCTGTTGATCCAGATCAACCCGGGCGTCGCATTCCGACCGCGACTCGCAGCCGTGTTAACGCATGCCTGAGATCTGCATGAGGCGCGCTTACAGGCGCGCGGCGACGCTGTCGCCACCCGCGCCGTCCTGCGCCGTCCCGAGAAAGCACTTTGTATACGATCGCTTCCGTCTGGCCGCGATTCCGGCCGCTGGCCTGGCTCGTCGTGGTCTTCATCGGCATCTCGACGCTGACGCGGCTGGCCCTGCTGATCGCGACCGGCGACGGCATTCCGGCGTCGCCAGGCTACTGGCTGTACGCGTTCGTCGCCGGCTTCGGCTACGACTTGCTGACCTTCGTGTATTTCGCCTGGCCGCTGGTGCTGCTGCTGTGGCTGATGCCGCGGCGCTGGTACGCCGCGCGCTTCGGCCGGGCGGCACTGGCCACCCTGTGCTTCGTGCTCGTGTTCGTGCTGCTGTTCGTCGCCGGTGCGGAGTGGACGTTCTGGGACGAATTCCAGACACGTTTCAATTTCATCGCCGTGGATTACCTGATCTATACCAACGAAGTGATCGGCAATATCCGCGAGTCCTATCCGGTCCGCAGCATCATCGCCGGCATCCTGGTCGCGACGGCGCTGCTCATGCTGGCGGGTCGCCGCTGGCGCCGCGCCGGGGACGACTCGTCCACGCTCGGCGCGCGCAGCAAGGTCGCGCTGGGCTGGCTGCTGGCCACCGTGCTGGTCACGTTCGCCGTCGACGGCAACCTCAAGCAACGCACCTCGAACGAGTACGTCAACCAGCTCGCCGGCAATGGCATCTACGAATTCTTTGCCGCGGTACGCTCGAGCGAGCTGGCGTATGCGCGCTTCTACAGGACGCTGCCCGAAGCAACCGCATTCGCAAAGCTGCGCGTGCTGCTGCAGACGCCGGACGCGCGGTTCGTCAGCGACGACCCGCTCGACATCACGCGCGACATCACCTCCGATCGTGGCGCCGGCAGCGAGGAGCGCCGGCTCAACATGGTGCTGATCAGCGTCGAGAGCCTGTCGGCGTTCTATTCCGGCGCCTACGGCGGCAACCCGAGCCTGACGCCGGAACTGGATCGGCTCGCGGGCGAGTCGCTGCTGTTCACGCGCCTGTTCGCCTCCGGCACGCGCACCGTGCGCGGACTCGAAGCCCTGGCCCTGTCGGTGCCGCCGACGCCAGGCGAGTCCATCGTGAAGCGGCCGCGCAACGAAGGCCTGTTCAGCATGGCGACCGTGTTCAATGCCAAGGGCTACGTGTCGGAATTCCTCTACGGCGGCTACGGCGCCTTCGACAACATGAATCACTTCTTCGGCAGCAATGGCTACGAGGTCCGCGATCGCAGCGACATCGCGCCGGAGAATATCCATCAGGCGAATATCTGGGGCGTGGCGGACGAGGACCTGTACACCCTCGCGCTCGGCGAATTCGACCGCGTGCATGCTATGGGCAAGCCGTTCTTCGCCCACATCATGACGACGTCGAACCATCGTCCGTATACCTTTCCCGAAGGCCGCATCGACGCACCGCAGGGCAAGCGAGAAAGTGCCGTGCGTTATACCGACTGGGCCATCGGCGACCTGCTGCGCCGCGCGCGCGGCAAGCCCTGGTTCGACGACACCGTATTCGTCATCACCGCCGACCACTGCGCGTCGTCCGGCGGCATCGCCAGCCTGCCGGTGTTCCGCTATCACATTCCGCTGCTGGTGTATTCACCCAAGCACGTCCCGGCCGGACGCATGGAACGGCTGATCGGCCAGGTCGACATCGCACCGACCGTGCTCGGGCTGCTCGGCATGAACTATCGCAGCCGTTTTTTCGGTGCCGACATCTTCCGGCTCGAACCGGGACGCGAACGCGCCTTCATCGGCAACTACCAGCGCCTGGGCTATCTGCGCAACGACCAGCTCATCGAACTCGCACCCGGCAGTCATCTCGGCAGCGTCAGGCCGGACTACGACAAGAACGCCGTGCAACCGAAAATGCCGGTCGACGCGGCGCTCGCGGACGAGGCAATCAGCTACTACCAGACTGCGAGCTACCTGTTCAGCCACGGCATGCTGGCGGCGCGCGGCGCCGAAGCGACCGTGGCGCGCTGAGACGAACCGAAGAATGCCGGCAACCCGGCGGGCCGCATCAGGACCGGGTTGCGGCGGTCTGCGCCGCGGGCAGTGACACCACGATGCGGCGCTCGTCGATGCCAGCGGATTCTTCGTCGAGCCGCCAGCCCAGGTGCTGCGCGAAGCGGCCCATCAGCGTGAGGCCGAGATGGCGATCGCTACGTGTGGCGTCCAACCCGCGCGCCGTAGCCGGCGCGCGATAACTCAGCTCGATGCGTTCGCCGTGCGCGCGCAACCGCACGGCACCGCCAGCGCCCGGCGGCAGCAGCCGGCGCAGTATCCCGCGCAACGCGAGCACAGCCTCCATTCGCGGCACGCACAGGCTGCCGGTCGCTTCGATGTCGACGCGCAGCAGGCCCGGCTCCAGCGCCGAGGCCAACGAGGCCACGCTCTCTTCCAGCAGCGTGCGCGCATCGACGCTGTCGGGAAAATACGCGCTGCGCCGGGCCAGCCCGAGCAATACGTTGATGAGATCGGTCAACTCGTGCATGCCGCGTTCGAGCCGCGCGAGCCGGCGGCGCTGCGCCGGATGCACACCGGCTTCGTCGAGCAGCACCTCCGCCGCGCCCTGGACCACGGCGATAGGCGTGCGCAACTCGTGGCTGGCGTCAGCGAAGAACGCACGCTCAGCGGCATCGGCATCGACGAGCCTCGACTGGTAGGCATCGATCGCCGTGGCAACACGGCCCAGTTCGTCGTCGCCGACGAGTTGCGCCAGTTGCGTGGCCTGCGGCCGCGACGGCAACGCGTCCACCGCCGCGGCAAGCCGGCGCACGGGACGTATGGTCCGACCGGCGAACAGCCAGCCGACCCAGCCGCCGGCGGCCGTGCCGAACACGACGACGGCAAGCATGAACCAGAGCAGGTAGCGCTCCAGCGACTCGATCGAACCGAGACTGACGACGAAGGTCAGCCGGCCCGCATCGATGTCGAACACGCCGGCGTGCTTGCCCGTATCCCCGGCGTCTGCCACGTCGTGGATACCCGGCGGCAGATCGGCCACATCGGGCGGCACGAAACCGCTGCCGTCGTGACGGCGCAGGTAACCGCTGAGCCGGGGCGTATGCGGCAGCATGAAATCCGGCTGTTCGCGCAGCCGCTCGGCCGTGTCCTGCGCCTGCCCGAGCAGGATCTCGGTGACAACGATTTTCTCGTAGTCCTCGGTCAGGTAGAACGACGCCAGCGCGAACAGCAGGCTGAGCACGAAACCCAGCGCCGAATACGCCAGCGCAATGCGCCGGCGCAGGGTCAGCCGGCCCGCCATCAGTCTTTCTCCAGCCGATAGCCGATGCCGTGCACGCTACGGATCAGCGCTTCGCCGAATGGACGATCGACCGCCTTGCGCAACTCGTAGACGTGGGTATGCAGCGCGGCGGGGTCGCCGCCCTCCTCGCCCCAGACCGCGGTGATCAGTGCCTGATGGGTCAGCACCCGTGGCGAATGCTGCATGAGCTGGTGGAGGATCACGGACTGCGCGCGGGTCAACTCGATGTGGCGTCCCTGCCGCGTCGCGCGCAGGGTGCTGGGGTTGTAGCGCAGGTCGCCGACGACGAGCGGCGCATCGGTGGACAGCTGGCCGCGGCGGTAGACGGCGCGGATGCGCGCTTCCAGTTCGCGCAGCGCGAAGGGCTTGACGAGGTAATCGTCGGCGCCCTCGGCAAAACCGCGCAGCTTGTCATCGAGCGTGTCGCGCGCGGTCAGCATCAGCACCGGCGTGCGCCGGTCGGTCTCGCGCAGGCGCCGGCACAGGTCCAGTCCGTCGAGCCGCGGCAGGCCGAGGTCGAGCACGATCACGTCGAAGTTGCCGCGCAACGCTGCAGCCATGCCGGCCTCGCCGTCGGCGGCGTGGTCGACGTGGTAACCGCGCCGTTCGAGGAAATCCCAGATGTTCGCGGCGATGTCGCGCTGGTCTTCCACCAGCAGGACGCTGCGGGGTTCGTTCATGCCAGCCGTTCGCTCCGGAGGTTTGCGCCGATTTTGACCTATCCCAGGCAGCTTAACCTTTGCCTGAGATTCGGCTGAGACGGCTTTACATCAGTACGACGACGCTCTGCCGCGCATTTTCCGCCCCTGCCATCCCGGCGGGTTGTTGCTTTCTCTATTTCGTGTGCCCTGCCGGAACGGCGGCGTAGGAGCGTCCACGGCGACGTGCCGGGCCGCTGCCGCGGCGGCCTGCACCGTTATCCACGACGCCCGTTCTCCATGCCCTCACGCGCTCCACATCTGCCGCCGGTCTGGCTGTTGCTATGGTCCTGTCTGGCGCTGTTCGCGATCTTCCAGCACGGCCCGATGCCGCTGTATTCGACGCGCACGCTGGCCGTCGCCTGGGAAATGTGGAACAGCGGCCAGTTCCTGGTGCCGCATATCAACGGGCAGCCGTACAGCCACAAGGTGCCGCTGCTGTTCTGGCTGATTCACGCCGGCTGGGCCGTGTTCGGCGTCAGCGACATCTGGCCGCGCGTGCTTCAGGTCGGGATCGGCGCGGGTTGGCTCGCCGCGTCGGCCGCGCTGGCGCGGCGCGTACTCGTGCTGCGGCCGGCAGCCGCCACGAGCGTGCCGTGGCTGCTGATCGCGCTGGCCTATCCGTTCCTGTTCGGCCTGCAGCTCATGTACGAGACGCTGCTGGCGCTGTGCGTCGTGCTGGCGCTCTGGGCGATACACGGACGCCCACGCTGGGGCTGGTTCGCCGTCGCGCTCGGCGCCGGTCTGCTGACCAAGGGTCCGGTCATGCTGCTGCATGTCGCGTTCCCGCTGCTGCTGGGGCCGTGGTGGAGCGAATACGCGCGGGCCGACCGGCGCGGCTGGTACCTGCGCGCCGGCCTCGCCGTCGGCGCCAGCCTGGCCATCCTGCTCGCCTGGGCGCTGCCGGCCGGCATGGCCGGCGGCGAGGCGTATCGCAACGAACTGCTTTTCCTGCAGACCGCGGGACGCGTCGTGGACAGCTTCGACCATGCGCGGCCGCTGTACTGGTATCTGCCGATGCTGCTCGTGCTGCTGTTCCCGTGGGTGGCCTGGCCGCGGCTGTGGCGCGCCGCGTTCGCGCAGCGGCCGCGCCTGGACGACGCCAGCCGGTTCCTCGCGAGCTGGCTGCTGCCGACGTTCGGCGTGTTCTGCCTCGTATCGGGCAAGCAGGTCTACTACCTGCTGCCGCTGCTGCCGGCCGCCGGCATGGCCATCGCGCTGGTCCTCGCGCGCACCATTCCGGAGGCGACACTCACGCGCCGGCGCTGGAGGGCGTGGCCGCTCGCCCTGCTGCTGATTGCACTGGCATTGGTGCTGCTGGCACTGTCCATCGGTCTCGTCGATGCGCAGCGCGGGCCGCGCTGGATGGCTGACATCGCCGGCATCGGCGGCTGGTTTGCTCCCGGCTTCATCCTGCTCGGCGCCGTCCTGCTGCTCTGGCCGCATGAGCGTCACGCGGTGGAACGCATCGCCACGGTTGCTCTGTGCGCCGCGGTGCTCGCGCAGATGCTGTTCGCGCAGACCCTGTTCCGCAATTTCGACCTGCGCCCCGCCGCCGCACGGATCGCGCTCGCCCAGGCGGCTGGCCGACCGGTCGCAAACCTCGGCGGCTACGCCGGCCAGTTTCATTTCCTCGGCCGTCTCGCGCAGCCCATCGACGACATCCACACGCGCGACCTGCCCGCCTGGACGCAGCAGCATCCCCACGGCATGGTGGTGCGCTATCCCGCCCGTTCCGATCCACGCGCACCGGAACGCGCCGAATGGATACAGCCGTTCCGCTCGCGTCAGCTCGAGATCTGGGATGCGGGCGCACTTGCGAAATTCGAGGCCGTCGCGGTGTCCAGCCCACCGGCCGAGGCCGACCCGGAACCGTAGCGCCGCGCGACACGCGGTCACTACACGCACGAGTGGTCGCCATGTACGGCTATCGGACTACCACGGATGAATCGAACGGCACGCTTCCATCGCTACGCGCGCGCCGGCGGGAAACGTCCACCGGTTGCCGCGTTCCTCGCGAAGTGGCCATACGTCCAGGCTGATCGCCGCGCTACGCGGCTCCGGACTGCGCTTCACCATCACGCCCGCGCAACAGACGCAGGTCACGCACGAATCCGTCGTACGCAGCGCCCTGCTCCGCCGCATCGGCCAGGCGCAGGATCCAGGATGGGTGCACGGTCGCCATCGCGCGACGACCGCCGCCGAGGTCGACCCATTGCCCGCGCTGTTGCTGCAGACGAAAACTGCTGCCGAACACCGCTGCTGCGGCCACTGCGCCGAGGCAGACGATTTGCCGGGGTGCCACCAGACGCAGCTCGTGTTCGAGCCAGCCGCTGCAGGCTTCGGCATGCCGGCGCAGCGGGTTCTTGTGCAGGCGCAGCTTGCCGCGCTGCTCGAAGCGGAAATGCTTTACGGCATTGGTGAGGAACAGCGTGTCGCGGTCGATGCCCAGTTCCACCAGCGCCCGATCGAGCAGGCGCCCGGCGGGGCCGGCGAAGGGTCGGCCGACGAGGTCCTCGCGGTCACCCGGCTGCTCGCCGATCAGCATCGTGCGCGCCTCACGCGGGCCTTCGCCCGCGACCACCTGTGTCGCCGGCTGCCACAGTTCGCAGGCGCGACACGTGGTCAGCGCATCCCGCAAGGTCGTGAGGCTGTCGGCGACCACCGGCGGCGCTGTCGTTACGCGGACGGGAATGCGCCGGCGCGGTGCGGTGGCCTCGCGCGTGAGCATCGCCTCGACGTTCGCTGCGGACTGGTTCAGCAGCTCAGGGATGAGGCGGGCCTCGGGCAGATGCTTCCAGTAACGCTTCGGCATTTCCTGCTGCATCATCCGCGGGTTCGCGCGCGCCGGGTTGTAGATGTGCGCGAAGTAGATGCGCCACAGTTCCTCATTGGCGTCATCCGCCGGCGCTTCGTCGCGATGCCCGCCGGCGCCGAGCGCCAGCGCTTCGCCGTCCCACGTGGCGCGGCGATACGGTGTCACGATTGCCCAGCGCATGCCGGCGAAGCGACGCATGAAGAACGGCGCGACACGGTCGACGATGAAGTGCTCGGGCTCGAACCACGCGAGGAACGCATCGGTTTCTCCGGGCACGGCGCGGAAGCGCACGAATGCTTTCATCTTGTGCACGTCGCGCTGTACGGCCTTGCGCAGCATCAGCGCGCGATTGATATCCGCATCGCTCGCGCGATCGAGCAGCCCGCGCTCGCCCTGGCAAAGCCGCCAGAGCACGCGATAGAGCAAGGCATAGCGCTGCGGATCGCGATGACACAGCACGGCTTCCGCCAGTTCGACGAATCCGGCCGGCACGGATGGCGCCGGATGCAGCGCTGGCGCATCGGACAACGCCGCTGCCGGCAGCAGCATGGCTTGCGCATCGCAAGGCCAGTCGATGGCATCCGGTGCTATTCCGCCGCGCAGCCCGAACCGGGCCGCGGTGCGCCAGGCGTCCAGCGACCAGACCGGCTCCACCGCCACCGCATAGCGCATCAGTCGAACAGGCCGATCTGCGTCGGCGGACGCTGCAGCTGCTGGCGCAGGCGGCGCGGATCGTCGAGCTGCTGCTGCGGGTGATGATCCGGCAGCAGCACGAACGGCAGCACCTTGCGCAGGGGTACGCGCAAGCGGGCCAGATCGTCGGCGCGCAACGCGCCGCTGCGCCGCGAAGTGATGATGCGCTGGACGTTGCGCGTGCCCAGACCAGGCACGCGCAACAGCATTTCTTTCGGTGCACGGTTGATGTCGACCGGAAATCGCTCCGGGTGCCGCAGCGCCCAGGCGAGCTTCGGGTCGATGTCCAGATCGAGCATCGTGGCCGCGCCGGCGCGCGGCGCTATCTCGTCGACCTCGAAGCCGTAGAAGCGCAGCAGCCAGTCGGCCTGGTACAGGCGGTGCTCGCGCGCCAACGGCGGCGCGCGCGGCGGCAGCCGCGACGGCGCGTCCGGAATCGGGCTGAACGCGGAATAGTAAACGCGTCGCAGGCGGAAGTTGCCGTAGAGGTTTGCGCTCGCATCGAGGATCGTGCGGTCGTCGGCCGCATCCGCGCCGACGATCATCTGCGTGCTCTGACCCGCCGGCGCAAAGCGCGGCGGCCTGCGCGAACGCTTCGTGGACGAGGCCTGCGGCTTCGGCGTGCCGGACGCGCCCAGGCCGCGCGCTTCCTTGTTTTCGTCGATGCGCCAGCGCAACTGGCCCATCGCGCTGCGGATATCAGGCAGGTTCTTCTCCGGCGCGAGCGCGGCGAGGCCTTCCGCGGTCGGCAATTCAACGTTGATGCTGAGACGGTCGGCGTACAGCCCGGCCGCGGCGAGCAGTTCCGGCGAGGCTTCCGGGATGGTCTTCAGATGGATGTAGCCGCGGAATTTGTGTTCCTCGCGCAGGCTGCGCGCGACCGCGACGAGCTGTTCCATCGTGTAGTCGCCATTGCGGATGATGCCGCTCGACAGGAACAGGCCTTCGATGTAATTGCGCTTGTAGAAGTCCAGCGTCAGCGCGACGACTTCGGCCGGCGTGAAGCGTGCGCGCGGCACGTTGCTGCTGACCCGGTTGACGCAGTAGGCGCAGTCGTAGACGCAGAAATTGGTCAGCAGGATTTTCAGCAGCGACACGCAGCGGCCGTCGGGCGTATACGAGTGGCAGATGCCCATGCCCTCGGTGCTGCCGATGCCGCCGCTGCGCAGGGAGTTGCGCTTGCCCGCACCGCTGGACGCACACGATGCGTCGTATTTCGCCGCGTCCGCGAGGACGGCAAGCTTCTTGATGAGTTCCATGGTCAGACAACGGGCGGGGCCGCCGACGATGATAGCGCGCAGTCTCAGGCAGCGAGACGCGTCGTGGCGTTCATAGTGCGGCCGATCGGTCGCTGGCGCGAAAAGTGCGACGCTGGCTTCGGATCGCGTTGCGACAGACGCGATGCCTCCCGCGGCTGCGCAGGCTACGATCCGGTTTCGAACCCTGCGATTCTGACCCGATGAACCGTATCCTGCTGCTTTCCGCTACCCGTGTGCTCGCCCTGGCCGTCGCCCCCTTCGCGCATGCGGAACCCTGGCAGCCTCTCGGTCCCGACGGCGGCGAGGTCACCGCGCTGGTCGCCTCGCCCGGCGCCAATGGTCGCGTGCTGGCGCTGACCGCGGGCGGACTGTTCAAGTCCGACGATGCCGGACGCCACTGGCAGGAAACCGGCGGCGGGCTCAGCTTCGACGTCACCTACGGCAGCAAGATCTCGCGCAGCGTGGTAACGCCACAAGAACACTACCTGTTCGAAGCCGGCGTGCGCCTCATGCGCAGCGAGGACAACGGCGACAGCTGGACGCCGACCGGCCTGTACCTGCCCAGCGGCGCCATCGCAAGCGCGATGCTCGCAATACCCGGTGGCGTGATCTATTCGTCGTATCTGGGCACGTTCCGCAGCACCGATGCCGGCACGACCTTTGCGCCGGTCCAGGGACTTCCGGTCGGACAGTGGATCGCGGTTCTGCGCATGAATCCAGACAGCCAGCATATGTTAGCCGGCACCGCAATTCGAACTCCTGGAGAACCGGCGGTCTATCGCAGCACCGACCTCGGCGTGACCTGGGTGCCGCTGCTGACGCCGGCCCAGGGCGACCCCGTCACCGACATCGTGATGGTCGACGCGCTGACCATGGCCGTGTCGCTGGGTGACCGCCTGTTCGTCAGCACCGATCAGGGCGCGACGTGGTCCCAGCGCGTCACGCTGGAATCGGCCCGCCTGGCACAGACGACGGTCGGCGGCGCCGAGCTGATCGTGTTCAACGGCCGGCAGTGCCTTCGCAGCAGCGATTTTTTCGCAACCACATACCCCTGCGACGGCGACCTGCCGCCGTCGACCTATGGCGACGGCCGGCTGGCTGAGGTCGTTGCGGTATCCGACGGCGGCAGCTATCGCGTGCTCGCCACGGCGCGAGCCATCGGCGTGATTGCACTGCAAGGCACGGCATCGGCGTGGGCACCGAGCAACGCGCAGCTGCAGGCCGAGCCACGGCGTGGACTGGCATTGGCGGCCGAAGATCCGAGCCGGTTCTGGAGCGGCCGCTCACGCAGCGACTCCGTGGCACCCGGCGTAGTCCGCAGCGACGACGGCGCGCAGAGCTGGCAAGGCAGCCTTGCCCAGCGGGCCCAGTCCATACGCACGCTGGCGCTGGATCCGACGACCCTGGCGGCACCGGGCGGGCGCACGCTGTACGCGGCCGGATCGAGCGTGCGAAGTCAGCTCGCACCGATCACCAGCGGCATCTTCAAGAGCATCGACGACGGCAGGACCTGGACGTCGCTCGATGAGGGCATTCCGCCCTACACAGGTACATTGCCTCTGACCGGCGTGATGTTGAGCAACGTGCGCAAGGTTTTGCTCGATCCGCGCTCGTGCGCCAGTCCGCCAGTCCAGGGGGCTTGCACGTCCGGTCCGCTCGGCACCGTCTATGCACTCAGCAACGGTTCGAATTCCGACCAGCGCTTCCGCGTCATCAAGAGCACGCAGGCCGGCGCGAACTGGATACCGGTCGGCACCAGCCTTCCTGATGACATCTCCGTCGACGCGTCTTATCAGAGCGTCGATCCGGTCGATATCGAGATCGACAGCAATGGAATCTTGTACCTTTCGGTATTTAGCAACCTTGAGGACGAGAAGGGCGGCATACCGACACCAACCATCACGAGCGGCGTATTCCGTAGCAACGACGGCGGCCAGACCTGGGCGCCGCGCAACGCCGGCCTGCCGCACGTCGGCGACTCGGCGACGACGACACGCGATGTGTTCGCGCTCGTGATCCACCCGCGCCAGCCGGGCGTGGTGTGGGCCTCGACGATCGAAGCAGGCCAGTCCTCGCAAATCCATCTCAGCGTCGACGGCGGCGAGAACTGGAAAGGCATCGGCACCGAACTCAAAGACTGCGATGTGCGCGACCTGCAGATCGACAGCGCCGCACCGCAGGTCCTGTATGCCGCCGGCATTGCCTTGAACGGCAGCAAGGGCTGTATCTGGCGCAGCGAGGACGGCGGCTTCAACTGGACCTCGCTCAGCGCAGGCCTGCCCGTGCACGGCGTCTACGATCTGCGCCAGCAGCCGCAGGACCACCGCCGGCTCGTCCTCGCGACGACCAGCGGTCTGTGGCATGGACTCGTGCCTTCGGACCGGATCTTCAACGACACCGAGTAGGCATAGTAACGAGGGAAGAGAAGTGAGAATCGAGCGAACGATCGGCCGCTTTTTACTCACTTCCCACTTCCCACTTCTCACTTATCTTGATTTTTTCCACACTTCCACTATAGCCGAGGACGACAGCAACGAACGAAGTGGAGAGAAACGAGCG
This sequence comes from Tahibacter sp., assembly GCF_032229445.1. Taxonomy (NCBI): domain Bacteria; kingdom Pseudomonadati; phylum Pseudomonadota; class Gammaproteobacteria; order Lysobacterales; family Rhodanobacteraceae; genus Tahibacter; species Tahibacter sp. Next base: position 31,710 of record NZ_JAVTWC010000035.1, on the reverse strand, counting down.
AGCACTCGGCCGCCGTTACTCGTTTCTCACTTCTCTTCCCTCATTGTTCGCTTCTTCCCTCGTTGCTCGCCAACTACGGCGAAATCAGCCGATACCCCACGCCCGGCTCCGTATGGATCCAGCGCGGCGCGCTCGCGTCGTCACCGAGGCGCCGGCGCAGCCGGCCGATCGCCACGCGCAGATAGTGCGTATCTTCCACATGTGCGGCGCCCCAGAGTTCGACGAGTATCTGTCGCTGGGTCAGGACCATGCCCCGGTTGCGCACGAGCAGGGACAGGATCTCGAACTCCTTGCGCGGCAGCGCAATCGTGACGCCATCCAGCTGCACTTCACGTCGCGCCAGATCCACGCGCAGCCGGCCGTCGTCGAACACGACCGGCGCGGCCGGCGCGGCCGAGGCCCGCAGCAGCACGCGGATGCGCGCGCCGAGTTCCTCCACACCGAACGGTTTCACCAGGTAGTCGTTGGCGCCTGCGTCCAGCGCGCGCACTTTCTCGGCCTCGCCGGAACGCGCGGAAAGCACCAGGATGGGCACTTTGGTCCATTCCCGCAGCCGCTGCAGGACCTGATGCCCGTCCATGTCGGGAAGTCCCAGGTCCAGTACCACCAGGGCTACGCTCCGGGTAGCGGCGAGCTTCAACGCTTCGGCACCGCTGTCCGCCGACAGTGTCTCGTAACCTTGCGCCTGCAGGCTGATCTCCAGGAAGCGTCGGATCTGGCGCTCGTCGTCCACGATAAGGACGACTGCCGGACCGACCTCGCTCATGCGACGGTCATCCGCACGCAGCTCGCACCGCTTGCCCCTGCAACTGCTGTCATGTCTCGTCCTCGGCTGCTGCCGGCACAGGTACGCCGGACAGCGGAAGCGTGATGCGGATCGTGGTGCCGACCCCGCCCTCGCCCGGCAGCGCCTCCACCGACCCGCCGTGCGCGCCGATCATACCCTGGCAGATCGACAGACCCAGCCCCGTGCCGTGCTTGCCGCGATCGCCGCGTTCCACGGAATAGAACATGTCGAAGATCCGGCTGCGTTCCTCGGCCGGAATGCCGGGACCGGCGTCGATGACATCGATGCGGATTTCCTCGCCGGCCTGTCTCGCGCGGATGCGCACCGGCACGCCGGGCGGCGAAAATTTCGCCGCATTTTCCATAATGTTGAACAAGGCCTGTTCGATCAGCGCCGGATGCACGTAGAGCAACGGCAGCTCCTCGGCCGGCGCCTCGAGCGCGACGCGCACCTCCGGGAAAACCTTGCGCAGGCGCAGCACACAGGAGCCCACGATCTCCTCGACGGCCACCCAGTCGCGCGCAAGCTTGAGCGTGCCATGGCCCAGCCGGGTCATGTCGAGCAGGTTCTGGATGTAGCGGTCCAGGCGCTGGCCCTCCGACACGATGCCGCCCAGAAGCTCGTCGCGCTCGGCGGCGTCGAGCCGCGTGCCGTAGCGCTGCAGGCTTTCGGCCGACCCCAGCATGGCGGCCAGCGGCGAACGCAGATCGTGCGACACCGAGGACAGCAACGCGGCGCGCAGGTGTTCCGTTTCGCCCTGCAACCGCGCGCTTTCCAGTTCGGCGGCGAGCCGGGTGCGGGCCAGCGCCTGGGCGATGTCGTGGACGATGGCCTGGACCAGATCGCGACGCTGCGAGGACAGTACCGTCTCCTCTGCGTCGAAGCGGATCGCGACCACGCCAAGCCGCGCACCGTCGTCGACCAGCGGCAACAGCCAGCAGGTGGCGGCGTTGAGGGTGCCGGTATAGCGTCCGGCCGGCTGATCGTGGTTCATGGCCCAGTCGGCGGCCGCGCTGTCCGTAGTGCTCAAGGTCATCGATCGCGGTGCGGCCGCCGCCAGGGCGAGGAGGCCCGACTCGGGCGTCAGCACGGCCACCTCGGCGTCGAATGCCTGCGCCAGGGTCTTGGCACCGATCGCAGTGACCTGGCCGGCGTCGGCAGCCGCCGCCAGTTCGCGTCCGAGTCTTCCGAGGATCCCCGCGTGCGAGTTGGCCTCGCGCAGCATCTGCACCTGCATCGACAGCCGCGTTGCCAGGCGCGAGCAGATCAGGGCAGTCGCCAGGAACAGAACGACGGTCAGTGCGTCGCCGCCGTTGGCGATGGCCAGGGTGTAGCGCGGCGGCGCAAAAAAGAAATTGTAGCCAAAGAAACAAATCATCGCGCTGAACACCGCGACGCTCATGCGTGAACGTACCGCCACGATGAGCACCGCCACCGTGAACAGCTGGGACAGATTGGACACGGACAGGACCCGGTCGGCCAGGTGAGCCAGTACCAGGGCCAGGAGGGAAACGACCAGGGCAAAACGGTAATCGCGCAGCGGCGCCTTCGGCATATGCAACGCACGGCGCGAGCGGGCGCGCGCCATCGGCGTGGCGACGATCGTGAGTTCGAAATGCGCCCCGCGCATCAGCAGTTGCTGGGTCAGTGTGCGGTTGAGCAAACGCGCCAACGGACGTTCGCGCGTACGGCCGATCACGATGGTCGCGACACTGTTGCGACCCGCATAGCCGAGCAATTCGTCGACCACATCGACACCGCTGAGGGTTTCCGTCGTGCCGCCCAGGCGCCGCGCCAGGTGCAAGGCCGCGTCCAGGCGCGTGCGGTGGTCCGCGTCGTTGTCCGCACGGCCGGAATCCACATGGACGACGGTCCATGGCGCGTGGCGTCGTTCGGCGATGCGCCGCGTGATCCGCACGAGGTACTCACTGTTCTCGCTGCCGTCGACGGCGGCCAGTACGCGGCGGCGCACCGGCACCGGACCGCCCCCCTGCGCAGCCTGGTATTCGCGCAGGTCGGCATCCACGCGATCAGCGACCGTCTGTACGGCCAGTTCGCGCAGCGCGGTCAGGTTGGATGCGGTGAAAAAGCGCTCCAGCGCGCTGGCGGCCAGCTCCGGCAGATAGACCTTGCCCTGGCGCAGGCGCGCGATCAGCTCCCGTGGCGGCAGGTCGATCAGCACCACGTCCGCAGCGCGATCGAAGAACGCGTCCGGCACGGTCTCGCGCACGCGCACGCCAGTGATCTGCTGGACGACGTCGTTGAGGCTTTCCAGATGCTGGATGTTGACCGTGGTGTAGACGTCGATGCCGGCGCCGAGCAGTTCCTCGATGTCCTGATAGCGCCGCTCGTGCCGGCTTCCGGGCACATTGCGGTGGGCCAGTTCATCGACCAGGATCAGCCGCGGTTTGCGCGCCAGCGCCGCATCGACATCGAACTCGTCGTGCGCCCGGCCGCCGCTGGCGGGCCGGCGCGGCAGCAACTCCAGACCCTCCAGCAGCGCCTGCGTTTCGGCACGCCCGTGGGTTTCCACCAGACCGACAACGACATCGATGCCCTGCCGCATGAGCTCGCGCGCCGCGGAAAGCATCGCGAATGTCTTGCCGACCCCGGGCGCGGCGCCCAGGAAGACCTTGAGCTGGCCGGCTTCCTCGCGCTCGATCTGATCGAGCAAGGCATCGGCCTTGGCACGGCGCGATCGGTTGTCGGCAGTCGTCGCTTCAGGCATCGGGTTCACTCTGCACTGCATTGCCCATGAAAGCGGGCGCCAATGAAAGCGCGTTGCCTCCGCGCCGCGCTGCTATGGCGCGAAGCGGCGGCGCAGCAGGGTTTACTGCCTCGCACTGCGCGCGTCCAGTGCCAGGTTCAGCTCCAGCACGTTGACGCGCGGTTCGCCCAGCACGCCGAGCGTGCGCCGCTCCGTATGACGGTGGACCAGCGCGACAACCTCGTCGGCCGGCAGCCCACGGGCAAGCGCCACGCGCTTGACTTGGACTTGCGCACCGGCCGGCGACACATGCGGGTCGATGCCCGAACCCGATGTGGTGATCAGGTCGCCCGGCAACGACAGGGCCGGAACGCCGTCCCGCGTCGCCACCGCGGTCGAATCCTTGGCCATGCGTTCCCGCAGCGCCGGATTGCTGCTGGCCAGGTTGCTACCCGACACCGCCTTGGGATCGAAGCTGGCCGCCGAAGGCCGCGGCTGGAAATAGCGCGCATCGGCAAACGGCTGGGCCACCAGGCTCGACCCGACCACGCGTCCGTCGCGCTCGATCAGGCTGCCGTTGGCCTGGTGCGGAAACAGCCATCCGCCGAGCAGCGTGGCGACGGTCGGATACACCAGGCCACAGACGACGACGAACAGCGCGCTGCCGGCCAGCGCGGGCCAGGCACCGCCACCGCCGCTATCGGGTTTCCTTGTGGATTTAATAGCATTCATGGCTTTCTCCAGAATCGTTTCAACGCGCGCCGGTGGCGGCGGCGAGCAACAGGTCGATCAGCTTGATGGCGACGAACGGGAGCACGACGCCGCCGACGCCGAACACCAGCATGTTCCGGCGCAGCAGCGACTCGGCGCTGCCCGGCTTGAACGACACGCCGCGCAGGGCCAGCGGAATCAATGCCGGAATGATCGCGGCGTTGAAGATCAGCGCGGCCAGCACGGCGTTGACCGGCCCGGACAGGTGCATGATGTCCAGCGCCGCCATGCCGGGTATCGCCGCGACGAAGATCGCCGGAATGATGGCGAAATACTTCGACACGTCGTTGGCGAGAGAGAACGTGGTCAGCGCACCGCGCGTGATCAGCAGCTGCTTGCCGATCTCCACGACGGCCAGCAGCTTGGTCGGATCCGAATCGAGATCGACCATGTTGCCGGCTTCCTTGGCCGCCTGCGTGCCCGAGTTCATGGCCAGGCCGATGTCGGCCTGCGCGAGCGCCGGCGCATCGTTGGTGCCGTCGCCGACCATGGCGACCAGACGTCCTTCCGCCTGTTCCGCCCGGATCCGTGCGAGCTTGTCCTCGGGTTTGGCTTCGGCGAGGAAATCGTCCACGCCGGCCTCGGCGGCGATCGCCGCGGCGGTCAGCGGGTTGTCGCCGGTGATCATGACGGTGCGCACACCCATCGCGCGCAGCTGGGCGAAGCGTTCGCGCACGCCGTGCTTGACGATGTCGGCCAAGGCGATGACGCCGAGCACGCGGTTGCCGTCGGCCACGACCAGTGGCGTCGCGCCACCGCGGGCGATGCGGTCCACGGCCGCATCCAGGTCGGACGGTACGGAAATCTGCACGGTCTTCGCCCAGCCGACGATCGAGCTCTTCGCACCCTTGCGGATATGGCGCGTGCCGAGATCGACACCCGACATGCGCGTCTCCGCACTGAACGGAACGAACACCGAATCGGTCATGTCGCCGGCAATCGCGCCCTGCGCCTGGGCCAGCGCGACGATCGACTTGCCTTCCGGCGTGGGATCGGCCAGCGAAGCGAGCAACGCCGCTTCGCGCAGGTCCGGCACGCGCGCGCCGCCGACCGCGATGAACTCGGTCGCCCGGCGGTCGCCCAGCGTGATCGTGCCGGTCTTGTCCAGCAGCAGCGTGTCGATGTCGCCGGCCAACTCGACCGCCTTGCCGGACTTGGCGATCACGTTGGCCTCCAGCGCGCGGTTCATGCCGGCGATGCCGATGGCCGGCAGCAGGCCGCCGATCGTGGTCGGAATCAGGCAGACCAGTAGCGCCACGAGCACGACGACATCAATGTGCACATTGGCAAACTCACCCATCGCGGGCAGGGTCACGACGACGATCAGGAACACCAGGGTCAGCGCCGCGAGCAGCACCGTGAGCGCCAGTTCGTTCGGCGTCTTCTGGCGCTGTGCGCCTTCGACCAGCGCGATCATGCGGTCGAGAAAGCTCTCGCCGGGCTGCGCGGTGACTCGCACCTTGATCTCGTCGGACAGCACCGTCGTACCGGCGATGACGCCGGACCGGTCGGTGCCGGCTTCGCGCAGGACGGGAGCGGATTCACCGGTGACCGCCGCTTCGTTGATGGAAGCCACACCCTCGACGATTTCACCGTCGGCCGGGATCTGCTCGCCGGCGCTGACCACGACGATGTCATCGGGGCGCAGTTCGGCCGCAGGCAGGTATTCGAACTGGCCGTTGCGCCAGCGCCGGCCGACCAGTTGCGAGCGCGCCGCACGCAGGCTGGCGGCCTGGCCGCGACCTCGAGCTTCGGCCACGGCCTCGGCAAAGTTGGCGAACAGCACAGTGACGAACAGGATCAGCGCGACGACCATCGCGTAGAGCCACGGCTGGCCCTCGACGATGGCCTTTACCGACAGCGCGGCGGTGATGACGGTGCCGACGAGCACCACGAACATCACCGGATTCTTCATCGCGGTACGCGGCGTGAGCTTGATGAAGGCGTCGCGCACGGCTTCCTGCAGCGCCTGCGCGGTGAAGCGGGCCGCGTGCGCCTTGACGCCATGACGGGATGAGGTTTGCATGATTGTTCTCGATGCGATTTAGGTCAGGCGCTCCCGCCCTTGCGAGCGGGGGCGGTCGTCGATCACGGACTCGCAAGCATCAGCTGCTCACCCACGGTGCCCAGCACAAGTGCGGGCAGGTAGGACAGCACGGTGATCACCACGATGACGGCGATCATCGTGGCGCCGAAGGTGGCGCTCTCGATGTTCAGGCTGCCCGCGGTCTGCGGGGCTTGGCGCTTTCGCGCCAGGCTGCCGGCGACCATGAGCGGAATGATCAGGCAGGGATAGCGGCCGAGCAGCAGCGTCACCGACGCGGTGAGGTTCCACCAATAGGTCGCGTCGCCGAGCCCCTCGAAGCCCGAGCCGTTGTTCGCATAGGCCGAGGTGTACTCGTACAACACCTGCGCGATGCCGTGCAGACCAGGATTGGAATTGCCGGCCACATCGGGAATCACCAGCGCCAGCGCGGTGAAGCCGAGGATGGTCAGGCTCTGCAGCACCACGAGGAACGACAGCAGGCGCACCTCGGCCGTCTCGAGCTTGCGACCGAAGACCTCCGGTGTCCGCCCGATCATGAGGCCCGCAATGAAGATGCTCAGCAACAGGAACACCAGGAAATTCACCATGCCGCAGCCGATGCCACCCCAGGTGGCATTGATCAACATGTTGAGCAGCACCACCGTCCCCGCCAGCGGGTTGAGCGAGTCGTGCATGGCGTTGACCGAGCCGTTCGAGGTCTGCGTGGTGACGGCTGCCCACAGCGCCGAGCCTTCGGCGCCGAAACGCACTTCCTTGCCTTCCAGGTTGGGACCAGGCGCGGCCAGTCCGGTCGTGGCTGCGTTGGGCTGCTGCTCGGAATACAGCGCGGCCCCCAGGGATGCCAACGACAAGGTCGCCATCACACCGAATACCAATGCGGTGAGCCGGCGCCGCCCGGTGAATGGCCCGAGCATGAACACCACAGCAAGCGGGATGATCACGATGGCCATGATCTCCAGCGCATTTGCCAGCGGTGTGGGATTTTCCAGCGGCACTGTGCTGTTCGGTCCATACCAGCCGCCACCGTTGGTGCCCAGCTGCTTGGTCGCGACCATCGCCGCCACCGGGCCGACCGGAATCGTCTGCTCGGCCATGCCCGCGCTCGCGTCGATGGGTTGTGCCGTCTTCGCACCGGCGAAAGTACTCGGCACGCCTTGCATCGTCAGCGCGAGCGCCAGCAGCAGCGACAGCGGCAGGAAGACGCGCAGCGTCAGCCGCGTCACGTCGACCCAGTAGTTGCCGAGGTCGCGCGCCTCGCCTTCCTGCGCGGTGGCCGCGTCGCGCCCGCCGAACAGCCCGCGCAACATCGCCGCGGCGATGCCCAGGCCCATCATCGGCGTGAGTACCTGCAGGCTCACGATGCCGATCGTCTGCGACAGGTACGACAACTGCGCCTGACCGGAATAGTGCTGCTGGTTGGTGTTGGTCAGAAACGAGATCGCGGTATGCAGCGCGAGATCCCAGCGCATGCCCGGCACGTTGTCCGGATTCAGCGGCAGCAGATGCTGGAACATGAAGACGAGCCAGGCGAACACGCCCAGCACGGCATTGCTGAGCAGAAAAGCCAGCGCATAGCCGCGCCAGGTCATGCCCTGCTGCGGATCCACGCGCAAGACGCCGTAGATCATGCTTTCGATCGGCGCGAACACCACGTCGGTGCGGCTCGCGTCGCCCTTGAGCACGCGCGCGAGGTAGCGTCCCAGCGGCCAGGCCAGCGCCACCGACACGGCAAGAATCAGAATCACTTCAGCCACGGCACGCTCCCGGTCAGAACTTGTCCGGCCGCAGCAGCGCGACCAGCAGGTAGCCCCCGAGCGCAAGACTCAGGAGCAGGAGAAGAACGGTCAATGCGCTCATGGCGCCCCTTTTGTTGTGATGGAAATGCATCGCCCTCGACCGGGCGATGCCTGATCAGAAGTTCCAGGTGACAGCGGCTTCGAAACGGCTGCCGGCGACGCCGGGGAAAATCCGCTTGGCGCTGTCGGTGGTCCAATGACCCGAGGCACGCAGGTCGACGCTGCCGAGGGTGTAGATCGCCGAGAGCTGGGCGCGGCTGTAGCTGTCGCCGTAGGCATCGTCGAGGTCGTAGTGCGCCGCAACCGTTTCCAGGCGGAACTCATCGGTGATTGGGAACTTCGCCCCGACTTCGACGTAGATGCCACGCTCGCCGCTGGCCAGCGCGTTGTCCGACCAGCCGAGCATCGCCCACCAGCGCTGGTCCAGCGTCAGGGTGGTGATGACCTCGTTGTAGTCGAGATTCAGCGGTGCGCGCGTACCCGGATAGGTGAAGCGCGTGAGGTTGACGTCGAGGTTCCAGCGCTGCGCGAACGTGCGGTTCCAGCCGGCCACCAGATCGACCTCGGCATCGCTGCCGACAGCGTCGCCGTAGTCGACCGTCGACGCCCAGGCGGCGCCGTAGAAGCCGGAATCGAAGGCGACTTTGCCGCCGAGCTGCGGAGCGACGTCGCCCTGCGTCTGGGAGATGCCGCGGAACACGTAATCGCTCGTCAGCGTGGCGGAACCGCTGAAGTCAGCCGCCCAGGCGCACGGCGCCGCACAGCCTGCGGCGACGACGATCGCGGCACCGAGATAATTTTTTGCAGGAGCTTTCATCGCCAGCGGACTCTTTTCCACTCCGGAATGGAGCGGGGAAAGTCTCCTCCCGGACCGCGTAAATAGACTAGATGCAATCCGGGCTGCCGGCGTAACGGCAGCGTAAATTCGTCGCGCCGAAGCGGCATTTCACGGTCCCGCTGTGGCGCCTGGGTGCGGCGCGAGCCGCGTCGACCATGGCACGCGAGGACATCGATCCCGCTGCACGCAAGAAGCGGATGGCCAGGGCCGGCGCCACGGCCTACGCTCGCGTTTTGCCATCAGGATCAGGAAGCCGTGGACGCCAGCATTCCGCAGGACCGTTATTCAGATCGCACTGACGGCGCAGCACCGGTTCCGCTCACCGACCGCATCGCCGCCCTGCCCTGGCACGCGTTGTCCGGGACGCTGGACGCACACGGCAACGCGCTGATTCCCGGCCTGCTGTCGGGCGAGGAATGCGCCGCACTGACCGCGCGCTACGACGACCACGCGGCGTTCCGCAGCCGCGTCGTCATGTCGCGCTACGGCTTCGGCAGCGGCGAATACAAGTACTACGCCTATCCGCTGCCGGCCGTTGTCGGGGGCCTGCGGTCGGCGTTCTATCCTCGCCTCGTCGACGTGGCGAACCGCTGGAACGAAGCGTTGGATGACGCCACGCGCTATCCGGCGTCGCATACCGATTTCCTCGCGCGCTGCCACGAGGCCGGCCAGCAGCGCCCGACCCCGCTGATGCTCAAGTACGGCAGCGGCGACTACAACTGCCTGCACCAGGATCTCTATGGTGAGCAGGTGTTTCCGCTGCAGGTCGCCGTGCTGCTGTCGCAGCCGGGCCGCGATTTCAGCGGCGGTGAGTTTGTCCTGACCGAGCAGCGTCCGCGCCAGCAGTCGCGGGTCGAGGTCGTACCGCTGCAGCAAGGCGACGCGGTCGTCTTCGCGGTGAGCCACCGGCCTGCCCAGGGAACCCGAGGCGCCTATCGCGTCAACCTGCGCCACGGTGTCAGCCGCGTCCGTTCAGGCCAGCGCTTCACGCTCGGCGTGATCTTTCACGACGCGACCTAGGATGGCCTGCGGCAATGCCGCGCAGAATTTCGTACGTACTCCCCTGGGAGCTTTGGCTCAGGGCTGAAACTCACTGGCCCGGACCCACGCGTTGCGCGACCATCGCCGCGGGCGACGAAGCCCGCACGCGGAGCCCGCCAATGTCGCTACGCCTCTATGCCGGAGCCAGCGGCTATTCGTTCAAGGACTGGAAAGGCGTGTTCTATCCCGCCGCGCTGAAGTCCGACGCGATGCTGGCCTACTACGCCGGGCACCTGCCGACGGTCGAGCTCAACAACACCTTCTATGCCATGCCGCGGCTGGCCAACGTCGAGCGCTGGGCGGCGAGCGTTCCCGCGCGCTTCCGTTTCTCGATCAAGGCACCCGGTGCGATCACGCACAAAGCCAGGCTCAGCGCCGGCGCGTACGACGCGCTCGACACGTTCTATGCGGCTATCGCCGGGTTCGGCAGCAAACGAGGACCAGCGCTGTTCCAGCTGCCGCCTGCCATGAAGAAAGATCTGCCGCGCCTGCGGGATTTTCTGCAGCGCCTGCCGGAAGATCACCGCGCCGCGTTCGAGTTCCGCCACGGCAGCTGGTTCGCCGACGAGGTCCATACCGCGCTCGCTGACGCCGGCGCGACGCTCTGCGTGTCGGAACGGGAGGATGCAGGCCCGGCACCGCTGATCGACGCTACGCCCTGGGGCTATCTGCGGCTGCGCCTGGAAACGTATACGAAGCCGCAATTGACAGCCTGGTGGAAACGCCTGCGGGCCACATCGTGGCAGACCGCGTACGTGTATTTCATGCACGAGCCGACGGCGCCGGAGTATGCCGCGACCTTGCTGCAGATCGCCGAGGACGGCTAGCGGGAAATCAAGGCTTGGCGTCGGGCTGCACGACGGGCGTGCCGCCATCCGGGCGCTTGGATTTCTTGCTGTCCGCAAAATTCAGCACGGTCAGCACCAGCAGCGTGAGCAACGTGACCGCGAGCGACAGCACGTAGTAGCCGAAACCGACCGCAACGCCGACGATGGCGACCATGAGCAGTGACGCCGCCGTGGTGATGCCGGCGACCGTTGCGCCTGAGCGTGCGGCGAAGATGGTGCCTGCGCCAATGAAGGCGACGCCGGAAACGACGGATTCGACGAGGCGCAGCGGATCGATCGTGATGAAGGAGCTGCCGCGATAGCGCGAATCGAACATCAGCAGCTCACCGATCTCGATCAGCAAGGTCGCCGCGCCGGCCACGAGCATATGGGTGCGGAATCCCGCAGGCCTGTCCTTGAGTTCGCGCTCGTAGCCGATGACGCCGCCGAGCACCATCGCATAGGCCGTGCCGGCGACGACCCACCACTGATTCATGATATCCATGAGCCCGACGGTGCCGGCGTCGCCGTCAAAGTGACGTCAACGCCTACGCAAACATGGCCAACGGAAACCGATCGCAGGCCGCCACGACGGCCGAGCAGCGGCGGCATGCTCCGGCGCGCCAGCGCCGGCACCGCGAGCCAGCCGGTAGGCTTGTGTGTCGCACGTCGGGAGGTTCGGCCATGAGCCCTCGGCCAGTGTGGGCGGCATTCGCAGCGATCTCTCCTCAACCGGAAGGCCTGCTGTCTTCTTGCCAGCGTTGTTGAGAGAACCTAGTGTCGACGCACACAATATTTGCGCCGGACGCAAGAATGAAAACGACGCTGGATGAGCTGCAGGTCTTCGCCGCGGTGGTCGACACGGGCTCCATCACCGCCGCCGCCGAACGACTCGGCCAGACCGTTTCCGGCGTCAGCCGCGGCTTGAGCCGGCTCGAGGAAAAACTCGCGACGACACTGCTGCGCCGGACCACGCGGCGGCTGGAGCTGACCGAGGAAGGCGCCGTGCTGCTGCAGCGCGCTCGCCTGATCATCGACGCGGTCGACGAAGCCGAGGAAGCACTCGCGCTGCGCCAGCAGCAGCCCGCGGGCCGCCTGCGCGTGGATACCGCCGCGCCGTTCATGCTGCATGTCGTCGTGCCGCTCGTGGCCGGCTTCCGCGCGCGCCATCCGCAGGTCGAACTGGAACTGCATACCAGCGATCTCATCACCGACCTGCTCGAACACCGCACCGATGTCGCCCTGCGCATCGGCAGCCTGCGCGACTCCACGCTGCATGCACGGCCGCTGGGCACGAGCCGGCTGCGCGTACTCGCCAGTCCAGCCTATCTCGCACGCGCCGGCCGGCCGACGATCAGAACGCTGGCGCGGCACAGCCTGCTCGGCTTCAACCAGCCCGAATCGCTGAATCACTGGCCGCTGCGCCACGACGGCGGCGAGCGCCTGCACATCCGGCCCAGCCTGCTCGCCTCCAGTGGCGAAACCTTGCGCCAGCTCGCGCTCGCCGGCGAAGGCCTCGCCTGCCTGTCGGACTTCATGACGGCCGGCGATCGCGCGTGCGGCGCGCTCGTGCCGGTGCTGGCGCGCGACACGGTCGAGGTGCGCCAGCCGGTCAATGCGGTCTATTACCGCAATACCGCGCTCGCTGCGCGGATCCGCTGCTTTCTGGACTATCTGTCCTCGCAGATACGTGACGGCTGGCAGTGAATGCGAGGCGGGCACCTTGATTGTTGCCGCGACCGCAAGGATCTCTTGTCGCGAAGCCGCTGTTTCGGCAGCACCGCGCCCGCTACCGTGGGTCCTTCCCCTTCATCGTCCCCGCACCAGGAGTTGCCATGAGTTCCCTGATCGCCACGTTGTTGCTAGGCATGACGGCCAGCGCCGCCCCGCCTGCCGCCGTTAACCGGGCTACGCTCAAACCGGTTCTGATCGTACTCACCAGCCATGGCACCAAAGGCGCCAGCGGCAAGCCGACCGGCTTTTATCTCGGCGAACTGACCCATCCTCTGGCCGTGTTCGATGCCGCCGGCATTCCGGTCGAGCTCGCGTCGATCCAGGGTGGAGAGCCGCCCGTCGACGGCGTGGACCTCGACGATGCGGTCAATGCGCGCTATTGGAAGGATGAACAATTCCGCAGCGCGATCCGCACGACGCTACCGCTGGCCGACGCCCAACCGTCGCGCTATTCGGCGATCTTCTTCGCCGGCGGCCACGGCGCGATGTGGGACTTCCCCGACAGCCCGGCGGTACAGACCATCACGCGCGCTATCTACGAACAGGGCGGCATCGTGGCCGCGGTCTGCCACGGTCCGGCTGCACTCGTGAACGTGACGCTGAGCAACGGCGACCATCTGGTCCGCGGCAAGAAGCTCAGCGCCTTCACCGACGACGAGGAACGCGCGGTGCAGCTGGACGACGTCGTGCCGTTCCTGCTGGCCAGCCGGCTCGCCGCCAACGGCGCGCTGCACCAGCCGGCGCCGAACTGGACCGCGCAGGTCGTCGTCGACGAACGCCTCGTCACCGGACAGAACCCGCAGTCGGCGACCGGCGTCGGTGAGCAAGTGCGTGATCTCGTGCTTGCGGCGGCCGCACGCTGAGCCCCGCGCAGCGCCTCATCGGCGAGGCGCTGCGCGGAAACCGCGCTATTGGGCGCTGCGCCGGGAGTACGCCGTATCGCCGGTGCGTTCCACCGAGGCGCCGCGCACCTGCCCGCGCGCGTCGCGATGCAGCCTGAACTCGAATGGCGTGAACCCATCGCCGACGAAACGATCCGTTGCCAGGGCCTGGGCGGTGTAGCGCTTGGGCTGCTTGGAATCGTCGTCGCCCGGCAGGACCAGCGTGAGCTTACCGTCGCCGTGGACGAGTTCGAAGCCGGGATAGTCGAACGAGTCGATGAGGCCGCGGCGGATGTCGGCCGGAACGGTAGTGTCGAGTTCATAGCGCCCCGCATAGTCGGCATAGACTGGTGCCCCCAGATCGATGTCGACGACGCGCAGCGCCGAGTTGATGCCGAGTCCGATCGCATCGGAGAACGCAGCGCGGATCTCGCTGCGCAGCGGCACACCGCCGTCGCCGTTGGTCAGGATGACCAGACCGTCGCCGGTTTCCAGATAGCCTTCGATCCAGGCGTGGTAGCTGTCGTTGTCGCCGCCGTGATGAAAAACGCGCGCGATGCCCGTGCCCTCCAGCCGCGGCCCGAGGCCATGCATGCTCGGCGACACCTCGGTCATCATCTGCTGCGCGAGCGGTCGTGGCAGAAAATCCGCGCGGCCCTGGTAGCTCCTGAGCAGCACGCCGACGAAGCGGCCAAGTTCGTTCGCGCTGGTCCACAGGCCCGACGCGGCCTGCTCCGGGAAGCTCTCCCAGCCGCGCGGCAAGGCAACGCGCGCGCCATCCTTGTCATGTGCCTTGGCGATGTTGCCGCGTTGCGCCGGCAGCGGGTTGGCGAAGGTGCTGCGCGCCATCTGCAGCGGGTCGAACACTTCGCGCCGCGCGACCGTCTCGAAGTCCGCGCCACCCAGTTCCTGCAGCAGCAACTGTCCGATCATCGTGCCGCCGCCGGAATAGTCGTAGCGCGCGCCGGGTTCGTGGATCAGGCGCACCGGCCCGACCTTCGCCGGCGGCGTGCCATCCAGGGTCTGCAGCAGTGTCGGCATCGCTTCGCCGGGCTGGAAATCCGGAAACCCATGCACATCCAGGCCGGCGGTATGCGACAGCAGCATGCGCAGGCTCACGCGCGCATCGGCGATGCCGGGCTGCGGCGCGAGCTGCCACGACTTCAGGTAGGTGTTGATGTCGCGATCGAGATCGAGGCGACCGTCGGCGACGAAGCGCAGCGCCGTGGCCGCGGTCGCGATCTTGCTGACCGATCCGACCGAGAAAAGGGTGTCGGCGTCTACGGCATCGGTCGTGCCGGCCTCGCGCAGACCATAGCCGCGGGCCGCGACGACTTCGCCGTTGCGCAGCACCGCGATCGCCACGCCAGGCACCTTGTGATGCGCCATGCGTTCGGCCAACGACCAGCCGGGCAAGGCCTCGCCGGCCTTGAGCCGGTTCAGGCGCAGGCCACGCTGCAGCGGCGCGAGCGGGTCGTCGGACGTGGCCGCTGCCGCGATGGCTGCTGGCTGGGTCGATACGGCCGGCGGCGATGCCGGCGGCGACGAGGCCGACGGCGGCATGGCTGTACTGCAGGCCGTCAGCAGCGTGGCGAGCAGCGTGGACGCGCACATGCCGATTACCGTCGTTGCGCGCGCGGAAATGGCACAGACGCGCGCGCGGCGCGGATCGGCTTCCTGTCGAAAGGTGCTGCGGGACATCGGTTGCTCCGGAAGGCAGGACGAACCGCTTGGATGCGATCCCGGCCGCGCCGGTTAGCAACCACCTCCGAAAAATGCGTGACGGTGGGCTGGCGCGGGAGCCACGTCCGCAGCACAGCGTGTCCGCGACTGCGGAAAAATGCGCCCACATGCTGACGACGCACGGCCCGCCACGCCCCGGCGCGAACACGCCGCGCCGGCCTCGCGAGCGCATCGGCGAAACCTCAGCCCTCCCGCCGCCCCGGTTTGCTCTCGCGCGGCAACAGCACCTCGAACACCGTCTTGCCGTCCTCGCAGCGCGCCGTGACGTCGCCCTCGTGCGCGTCGACGATCTGCTTGACGATGTACAGGCCCAGGCCGAGGCCGTCGCCACGGCCGCGGTAGCGGCCGTCGCGGAACGGCGTGAACAGCGTCGGCAGCACGTCTTCGGCAATGGAGCCTACGTTGCTCACGCGCAAAACGATACGTTCCGGCGCACTGCCGTCGAGGGTGATTTCCACCGCGGAATCCGGCTTGCCGTGTTCGACCGCATTGCCGATCAGGTTGCTCAGCGCCTGTTCGAGGCGGTCGCCGTCCCAATGGCCGCGCAGGTTGCCGGTGAGATCCAGCAACAGTTCGCGCCGCGGCGTCATGACTTCGCGCTCGGCCTTGATGCGCGTCGCGATGATGCCGAGGTCGGCTTCTTCCACATTGATCGCGATGCCGCCGGCCAGGCGCGCGCGCGCCAGGTCGAGCAGATCGGCGATCATGCGGTTCATGCGCCAGCCCGTCTGCACGATCAGGTCGGCGCTGTTGCGCGTCGCCGCGTCGGCCGAGCGCTGCAGGATGGAACCGGCGAAGATCATCGCGCTCAGCGGATTGCGCAGGTCATGCCCGAGCACGGCGACGAACATCTCGTTGAGCTGCAGCGTACGCGTGCGCTGGTCGAGCTCGTGGGCGAGCTGGCGCTTCTGCCGGTACAGCTGGAAGAACACCTCGGCCTTGCTGCGCAGGACGAAGGGCTCGATCGGCTTGTGCAGGAAATCCACCGCGCCCGAACCGTAGCCCTTGAACTGGCGCCGCGAATCGCTCAGCCCGGCGGTCAGGAAGATGATCGGCACATGCCGCGTGCGTTCGCTGCCGCGCATCAGTTCGGCCAGCTCGAAGCCGTCCATGTTCGGCATCTGCACGTCGAGCAACGCCAGGGCGACGTCGTTGACCAGCAGCAACTCCAGCGCCTCCGCGCCGGAGCGTGCCTGCAACAATTCCACATCGAGATTTTCCAGCAGCGCCGAGAGCGCAAGCAGGTTCTCTTCGAGATCGTCGACGATCAGGCATTTGACCCGCTCCAGCGACGGGAACGGTGCCGGCAGTTCGTGCCGGTTCATGCGCGCCCCGCGCGCGGGAGCGCCTGAAACATGGTCATGATTTCTTCCAAGGTGAGTACATGGTCAACGGAAATGCGCTCCAGCGCCGCCGCGGGCATCTGCGGCATGCGCGCGCTCTCGGGCTGCTGCACGACAGTAAGGCCACCGGCGCGCTGCACTGCCTGCATGCCGGCCGCTCCGTCGCTGCCGGCACCGGTCAGCAGCAGCGCGAGCAGCCGGTCGCCGTAGACCGCCGCGGCGGTCTCGAACAGCACGGAGACGGACGGCCGCGAGAACTCGACCGGTTCGTCCATCGACAGGGCCAGCTGGGGGCCCTCGTCGATGAGCAGGTGGTAGTCCGGCGGCGCGAAATAGATCGTACCCGCGGCGATCGGATCCTTGTCGTGGACCTCGCGCACCGGCAGCTTGCAGCGCGGCGCGAAGACGTCGACCAGCAGGCTGCCGCGCTCGCGCGGCAGATGTAGCACGACGAAGACGCTCGCGCGCGTGTCCGCCGACAGCGCGGGCAGCACGCGCGTCAGCGCCTCGACGCCACCGGACGACGCGCCAATCACGATGGCCTCGACGGGACGGTCGAACCGGACGCTCATCGCGCGTCCGCCTTCTGGTAGATGCGGTCCTCGCGCGCCACTTCGACGAACGAATCGGCGTGGCTGGAAAAACGCAGCGACTCGCGCAGGCCGATGCCGAGAAATCCCTTGCGGCACAGCGATTCGTGGAAAAGGTCCAGCGCACGGCTCTGCAGTTCGCGGTCGAAATAGATCAGCACATTGCGGCACGACACCAGCTGCACTTCCGCGAACACGCTGTCGGTGGCGAGGCTGTGGTCGGAGAACACGATGTTGCGGCGCAGGTTCTTGTCGAAGATGACGCGGTCGTAGGCGGCCGAATAGTAGTCCGACAGCGATGAGCGCCCTCCGGACAGATGGTGGTTGCGGGTGAAGTCGGCCACCTTGGCCGCGTCGTAGATGCCGGCCTCGGCGCGGCGCAGCGCGTTGGGGTTGATGTCCGTCGCGTAGATCAGGCTGCGTTCGAGCAGCCCTTCCTCGCGCAGCAGGATGGCCATGGAATAGGCCTCCTCGCCCGAGCTGCAGCCGGCGATCCAGATCTTGAGCGACGGATAGGTGCGCAGCAGCGGCACGACTTTCTCGCGCAGCGCGCGGAAATAGCTCGGGTCGCGGAACATGTCACTGACCTGCACCGTGAGGTAGTCGAGCAATTCGGCGAACACGTCCGACTCGTGCAGCAGGCGCCCCTGGAGCTGCGAGAGTGTCCGGCAGTCGAAGCGCAGCATCGCCGCGGACAGGCGCCGGCGCAGCGAGGCTCGCGCATAGCGCCGGAAATCATAGTGGTAGGCGTGGTAGATCGCCTCCACGAGCAACTTGAGCTCGACGTCGTTGACGGACGGATCGGTCGGCACCAAGCTCACCGCGGCATCCAGATCCGTACCAGGGACAGCAGACGGTCCACGTCCAGCGGCTTGGCGATGTAGTCATTGGCGCCGGCGGCGAGGCATTTCTCCTGGTCGTCCTTCATCGCCTTGGCGGTCAGCGCGATGATCGGCAGACGGCGCCACTCGGGGCGCCGGCGGATCTCGCGCATCGCGGTGAAGCCGTCCATCTCGGGCATCATGATGTCCATCAGCACGAGGTCGATGGTCGCATCCGGCGACTTGTCCGCGCGCGCGAGCACGTCCAGCGCCTCGCGGCCGTTGCGTGCGATCTCGATCTTCGCGCCCTTGGGCTCCAGTACGCTCGACACGGCGAAGATGTTGCGCACGTCGTCCTCGACCACGAGGATGCGCCGTCCCTCCAGCGCCGAGTCGCGGTCGCGCGCAGCGCGCAGCATGCGCTGCCGGTCCGGCGTCAGCGTCGATTCCATCTGGTGCAGGAACAGGGTGACCTCATCGAGCAGGCGCTCGGGCGAGCGCGCGTCCTTGACGATGATGGACTTGGAGAAGCGCCGTAGCGACTGTTCTTCGTCACGCGACAGCGCACGCCCGGTGTAGACGATGACGGGCGGGAACGACACCTCCTCGCGCTCGGCCATCTTCTGCAGCAGCGTATAGCCGCTCATGTCGGGCAGGTTGAGATCCAGCACCATGCAATCGAAGGTGTTCGCCTGCAGCGCCGCGAGCGCCGCGCCGGCGGAGTCCACGCCGACGATGTTGACGTCGTCGGCGACCAGCAGCTGGCGCACGCTTTCGAGCTGCACCGCGTTGTCCTCGACAACGAGCACGGTGCGCAGCCGCGATGTGCTGATGGCTTCCATCTGGCGCAGCGCGTCGATGAGCTGCGAGCGCATGACCGGCTTGACGGCATAGCCCATCGCGCCGCGCTCCAGCGCCTGCTGCGCGTAGTCGGCCACCGACACGACATGGACCGGGATGTGCCGCGTCAGCGGGTTGCGCTTGAGCTGGTCGAGCACACCGAGACCCGACTGGTCCGGCAGGTTGACGTCGAGCAGGATAGCGACCGGACGGTAGCGCGTCGCCGCGACGAGGCCATCGCCGCCACGCTGCGCCACGACGCAGGCAAAACCGGTTTCGCGCGCCACGTCGCGCAGGATCGTCGCGAAGTTGGGGTCGTCCTCGACGACGAGCACGCAGCGGTCGCCATCGGCCAGCGTATCGCGGTCGTCGTCGATCGCCGCCGGCGCCAGCGGCGGATCCTGCCGGGATGCTCTTGGCAGCGCGAGCGGAACGACCGCAGCCGGAGGAATTTCGGGTGCCACGATGGCGCCCTCGACCGGCTGCGTCGGCAGGGTCAGCACGAAGATGCTGCCCTTGCCCGGCGTGCTGCGTACGAGGATGTCGCCGCCGAGCAGGCGGGCCAGGTCGCGCGAGATCGACAGCCCGAGGCCGGTGCCCCCGTACTTGCGGTGCATGCTGCCATCGGCCTGGCGGAAGGCCTCGAAGATCACGTCCTGCTGCTGCTCGGGAATGCCGATGCCGGTATCGTGCACGGCGAACACGACCTGGCCCTGCTCGCCAGCGGACACGCGCAGCGCGACCTCGCCACGCTCGGTGAACTTCAGCGCGTTGGACAGCAGGTTGCGCAGGATCTGGCCCAGCCGCAGCGGATCGGTCAGCAGTTCCACCGGCGCGCCGATCTCGATCTCGCAAATCAGCTGCAGCCCCTTGTCCTGCGCGACCGGCCGGAATGTGCGCACGAGCGCATCGGTGGCGGCGACAAGGTTCACTTTTTCACGATTGACCTCGACCTTGCCGGATTCGATCTTGGCCAGGTCCAGGATGTCATTGATGATCTCCAGCAAATCCTTGCCGGCCGAGGAAATCGTCTGCGCGAACTTGACTTGCTCGTCGGTGAGATTGCCCGGCTTGTTGTCCGCCAGCAGCTTGGCCAGGATCAGCGTGGAGTTCAGCGGCGTGCGCAGCTCGTGGCTCATGTTGGCCAGGAACTCGCTCTTGTAGGTGTTGGCACGCTCGAGCTCGGCCGCCTTGTCGATCAGCACGACCTGCGAACGCGCCAGCTCGTCGCGCTGATGCTCCAGCTGCTGGGCGAATTCTTCGAGCTGGGTATTGGTCTGTTCCAGCTCGCTCTGCTGGTTTTCCAGCTGCGCGCGCGACGCCTTGAGCGCGTTGCTCTGCTCTTCGAGTTCCTCGTTGCTGACGCGCAGCTCTTCCTGCTGGGTCTGCAGCTCCTCGGCCTGCTGCTGGGTTTCCTCGAGCAGCTCCTGCACGCGCGCGCGGTCCTTGGCCGTGCGCACGGCGATCGCGAACGCTTCGGCGGCACGGCGCAACAATTCCTTTTCGGGTTCACGCACCGGGCGCAGGAAACCCAGCTCGAGTACGGCTTGCACGACGCCGTCGATGGCGGTCGGCAGGATCAGCAGTTCGCCGGCTTCGCCGCGGCCCAGGCCCGAGCTCAAGGGCAGATAGCCCGGTGGCAGGTGGCGTACATGCAGCAATGCACGATCCTTGATCGCCTGACCGACCAGGCCTTCGCCGAGACGCTGGTCGGCCCGGTCGCTGCCGCCGCTGGGCGCGTGTGCCGCGACCTGATGGAAGCGGCCGCCGCCGGCCAGCACATAGACCACGCCGACGGGCGCTTCCATGTAGCGCGTGAGGAAGGCCAGCGCGTTCTCGCCGATCGATTGCAGGCCCTGCTCGCCGAGCAGGCGTTCGGCCACGCCGGCCTGGCCCTTTCTCACCCAGGCCTCGGTTTCGCGTGCCCGGTATTCGCGTGAAGTCGCGACGGCGGCAATCAGGATCAACCCGAACAACGTCGCCGCACCACCCATCGACACCCAGACGGTGCGATCGGAAGCGTCACGCCAATCTTTTTGCTGTCGTTCCTGCTTGCGCTGCTCGTTGTCATCGATCTCGGCAGCGACCGCGCGAATCTTGTCCATGACCAGTCGGCCGCGATCGCTCGCGAACATGGCGAGCGCGGCGGCGCCGTCGCCACGCTGGCGCAGGCTTACCGTCTCGTCGAGTTCGGCCAGCTTCTCGAGCGTGAGCTGGCGCAGCGTGACAATGCGGCGCTCCTGCTCGACGTCGTCGGCCATCAGTTCCTGCAGGCGCTGCAGGCGTGAATCGACACCAGCCTTGGCGAGCGTGAACGGCTCCAGGTAGCGCGCTTCACCGCTGAGCAAGAAGCCGCGCTGCCCGGCTTCCGCATCTTTCATCAGCGACAGGCTGTCGGCGAGCGCGGCCATCACGGCGGCCGATCGCTCGACGCGCGCAGACGTGACCGTGCGATTTACCAGCGAGTCATAGGAAAACCATGCGATGAGCACGACGGCGAGCGCGGCGAGCGTGAACCCGATCGCCGTGCGCAGCGGCAGGAATCCGAGCGAGCGGAGTCCACGCAGATCTTCCACCACCAACGAATGGGGCATGCAGGAACCTTGTAGGCTGATGGGGCGCAGAAGAAAGGGCGTTCGACCGTGCCAACAAGGCAGAGTCCGCCGCTGTTTCTAGCAACATACGCCTTGGAATGCCATCCCCGGGATCTCGGGTCAGCAGCCGGATGAACAATCAGCCTCTGCAAGCCTCGAACGGCACAAAAAATGTGATCGAAACGTGACGGAAAGGCGGCTCCACGACGCCGATCAGAGAGCGGCAGGCACCTGCGATGCCTGCCGCCAACGGACGGCCATCCTCAGAGATCGCGCCTTGCCGGCGCATCGAGACCGGCGCCATTGTCGCGACGATCGCTGGTATGGCGCTCCGTGCGGCGTATCTCTTCCTCGCCACCGGTTTCGCCACGCGCGGCAGCGGCCTTGCGATGCGCATTGCCGCGCGCTTCTCCACCACGCCGGCCGATTTCGGCCATGTGCTCACGATTCTGGCTTACCGCTTCGCCGCCCTTGCGGCCCGCTTCGCGCGCCTCTTCGGACGTGAACTCGTGCGCTGTGCCGCGCGCATGTGCGGCCCGTCCGCCTTCACTGGCGATGGCGCGCTGACGGCTCTCGTCCATGGACGCGAAGCCGCGCCGGCTCGTGCCGTTGCTCTCGGCGGAACGGCTCTCGGCAGCTTGGCGGGATTCATCGCCGGTCTGCACCGAGTCGTCGGGTTTGCGCTGGTCGTTCGGGTTCATTGCACTCTCCATAGGGTGACCATCCTTCCTCGCTGCGACCGCCCTGCCATATACGCGGACGGATGATCTGTCTGTCAGGCGGCGAGGAAGACACCGCAACGACCATGCCAACCGCACTCAACAACTTTCGCGCATTCATGTTGGAACCTATTCACGCGCGCATCACGCGCTTCACGCGGCGCATCGGATGAAAATCGGGCGGAAATCAGGCGGGCGCGCCCACAGTTGACTCTGGTATGCGTGAGTGCGACGTCATTGCAAACACGATTCAGCCGTACCTGTCGCGAGATCCCTCGCAGACCTGCGCCGATTGGCCGACGCTCGCTCCACGCGCGGGACCATCAGGCACGCCGATGCTGCGCCGCGGCCGGACGAAACCGCCGAGGCGGTCCATGCGCTGCGCAACGCGCTCAATGCCGTGGTCATGAACGCCGCGGTGCTGGAGCAATATCCACTGCCCGACCGCGCCCAGATCATCGCGCAGGAACTCCGGATCGCACTCGCCCGCAGCCTCGAGGCGCTGAACCGGTTCGCCCTGCTGGTTCGGTGGTGGTGCAATCGATCGCTCGTCGACGCCAGTCGTCGCAGAATCCGGCATGGATCACGACGCCCCGTTTCCGTTCGCTTCGACCAGCAGCGTCGCGCGCGCCTTCCTGTACGTGCTGCCCTGCCACGGCGAAGACCTGCTCAAGCTCGGCTTCTCGCGCGATCCGCTCGCGCGCATGCAGCAGTTGCACCCGCGCTACTTCGAGTTTTTCGATACCGAACTCGCCTTCGCCGTGGAAACCGAGACCGTACGCGATGCGCGCGCGCTGGAAACACGGCTGGGTCGCGCGCTGCAGCTGCATGCCGCGCCGGCGCCACTGACCGTGCCGATCGACGCCGGCGGCGCCACCGAGTGGTACCGCGGCGCCTATGCCGCGCTGGATACCGCCGCCACGACGCTGCTGCGCGACGGCTATCGCCTGCATCGCCCGCTGCGCGGCTGGATCCGCGAACGCCTGCTCGCGAGCGCCGAACTGCTGTACGCCTGGACCGCCCTGCTGCATCCGTTGGAACTGGAAGCGCGCGGCGCGGCCAGCCGGGCGAGTCGTGCCCAGCGCCGCGTCGCCGACGTGCTCGACGCCTACCGCAGCGAAGACATCGACCTGAGTCGTTGGCTGCCCGCCGCGGTGCTCGAATGGCATGACGCGGCGAGCCTGACCTCGGTTCGCGACTGCCGATTTGCTGGACCGTCGTTCTCGTGATCAGCACCAGATCTCCACAACCCTGGCCAAACGCTTCGCGTTCGGCCGCCCCCTTAACTTAAGGGGGCTCCAAAAAAGTAAAAGGCCAGCCCTTTTGAGCCCTTTCCTTCAACGGTCAGGGGTAGCGTTTCATCCGGCAAGCGAATTGCAGCACGCATCGCCTGATCGCCTACCTGCCCTCGTGCAATGGAGCTGCCATGAGCCTGACCGCGTACCAGCGCAAGCGTG
Source organism: Tahibacter sp. (assembly GCF_032229445.1). Taxonomy (NCBI): domain Bacteria; kingdom Pseudomonadati; phylum Pseudomonadota; class Gammaproteobacteria; order Lysobacterales; family Rhodanobacteraceae; genus Tahibacter; species Tahibacter sp. The sequence continues at coordinate 8,174 of NZ_JAVTWC010000035.1, read as the reverse complement.
ATTTCTCCCGTACGCGCGAACCTGCGCCGCGCGCGGGCGCCGCGGCCGGGCAGCGCAGCCTGTTTGTCGTCCAGCTGCACCACGCAAGCCGACGCCACTACGATTTCCGCCTGCAGGTCGGGGATACGCTCAAGAGCTGGGCCGTACCCAAGGGGCCGAGCTTCGATCCGGCAGTCAAGCGCCTCGCTGCCGAAGTCGAAGACCATCCGCTCGACTACGCCGACTTCGAAGGCGAGATTCCGGCCGGCGAATACGGCGGCGGCCACGTCGCGCTGTTCGATCGCGGCGTATGGACCTGCGACGGCGACGTCGAGGCGCAGCTGCGCAAAGGGCATTTGCAGTTCGAACTCTTCGGCGAGCGGCTCAAGGGTGGCTGGCATCTCGTGCGCACGCGGCGCGGTCGCAGCGGCCACCCCGAATGGCTGCTGATCAAGCAGCACGATGCCTACGCCGGCCAGCGCGAAGCCGACGATCTGCTGGCCGGGGTGACGCGCCCGCCCGCCGCGACTGGGCCGGCCTCGAAGACGGCCGCGAAGAAGTCCGCGAAGCGCGTCGCGACCGCGCGCAAGTCTCCTGCACGCAGCGGCGCCCGCAGCGCGCCGCAACCACGCCGCGGCCGCCGCATCGACTGGGCCGTGCGCGCGGCCGCGCTGCCCGCGGCACGGCGCGGTGCACTGGCCGATGCGCCGTTCGAGCCGCAGCTCGCCCAGCTGGCCACGCAGCCACCCGCCGGTGACGGCTGGCTGCACGAACTCAAATGGGACGGCTATCGCCTGCTCGCCGTGATTCGCGGCGGCACGGCACGACTGTGGTCGCGCAACGCGATCGAGTGGACCGCAAAGCTGCCCGACATCGTCGCCGCGCTGGAACGTCTGGGTGTCGAGCAGGCTGCCCTCGACGGCGAACTCATCGCCGGCAACGGTGCGCACCAGGACTTCGCCCTGCTGCAGTCCACGCTGTCCGGGCAGGCCCAGGCGCGCCTGAGCTACGTGCTGTTCGACCTGATCCACCTCGACGGCATCGACCTGCGCGCGAGCCCGCTGCACGCGCGCAAGGAATTGCTCGCGCAATGGCTCGGCAAGCCCCCGGCGCGTCTGGCCTACAGCTCGCACATCGCCGGCGACGGCGCGGCCGCCTTCGAACTCGCCACCGCCCGCGACTTCGAAGGCACCATCGCCAAGCGCGCCGACGCGCCCTATCGCAGCGGACGCAGCGACGACTGGCGCAAGATCAAACGCGCGCACAGCGACGAATACGCCGTCGTCGGCTATACCGCGCCGCGCGGCAGCCGCAGCGGCTTCGGCTCTCTGCTGCTCGCGCGCCACGTGGACGGCGCCTGGCAGTTCGCCGGCCGCGTGGGTTCCGGCTTCGACGACGCACAGATGCGCCAGATCGCCGCGGCACTGCCGGAAAAGACCAGTGCGACACCCAGTGTGCCGGTCGAGGCCATCGACACCGACCTGCGCACCGCGCGCTGGTTCGCGCCGGCCTTCGTCGTCGAGGTCTTCAGCCGCGGCCAGGGCCGCCAGGGCCTGCTGCGCCAACCTTCCCTCAAGGCGATACGCATGGACAAGAACCTCCGCGATCTGCGCAGCGACGCACCCACCGCGCGCACGCGCAACACCAAGGGCGCCGCGCCGAAAAAGAAACCCGTGTCGGCCGCGCGCGAAACGTCGCCAGGGAAACCGGTGCCCGTTGCAACAGCAACGCCGGCAAGGAAGAAAACCGCGCGCGCTGTGGCAACGACCGCACCGAAGAAATCAGCCGCGAACAAACCAGCCACGAACAAGCCAGAAAAGAAATCCGCGCCGGGCAAATCAGCAGCGGAAAAATCAGCGTCCGCAAAAGCCGCGCCGAAAAAATCCACACGCGCCGCCACGAAAGCTCCAGCCGCTAAACCCGCACGCAAGCCAACAGCCGCGGCACCGCGGCTGACCAGCCCCGAACGCGTCGTGTTTCCGGACGACGATATCCGCAAGCAGGATGTCGCCGACTATTACCGCGCTGTCGCGCCGCTGCTGCTGCGCGAAATCGCCGGCCGGCCCGTGTCGGTCGTGCGCTGTCCCGACGGCATCGGCCAGGCCTGCTTTTTCCAGAAACATCGCACTGCCGGCATCACCCAGGTCGACCGCGTGCGCCTCAAGGAAGAGTCTGGCGCAACGCGCGACTACCTCGTGGTCAACGACGAAACGCAACTGATGGAACTCGTCCAGTTCAACGCGCTCGAGTTCCACCCGTGGGGATCGACCGCGGCCAGACCTGATCGCGCCGACCGGCTCGTATTCGATCTCGATCCCGGCCCCGGCGTAACCTGGGCCGCGGTCAAGAGCGCCGCCAGGCAGCTGCACGACCTGCTCGCAAAGACCGGGCTCGAATCGTTTCTGCGCACCTCGGGTGGCAAGGGCCTGCACGTCGTCGTGCCGCTGAATCCCGGCTGCAGCTGGAACCTCGTCAAGCGCTTCGCCCAGGGCTTCGCCGCGAGCCTCGCGCAAAGCGAGCCCGAGCGCTATGTCGCCGTGGCGAGCAAGGCCAAGCGCAACGGCGTGATCTTCATCGACTACCTGCGCAACGGCCGCGGCGCCACGAGCGTGGCGTCGTACTCGCTGCGCGCGCGCCCCGGTGCGCCGGTCGCCATGCCGCTGGCCTGGAGCGAGCTGGCGCGACTCAAAAGTGCTGCAGCGTTCGACCTGCATTCCGCACGGCGACGCATCGCCCGTCGTGCGCAGGACCCCTGGTCCGGCATCGATGAAGTCCACCAGAACCTCGCGCGCTGGGCCGATTGAGGCTGTTTCCGCGAGCGGCGTCCACAAATCATGATTGGCACATGGCTTGCTGAAACCAGCGCGAAGCGCCGCAGGCGTGGATTTTCGTTCCCAGCAACCGAGTCAGCCGGAGATCGCCATGATCGTCACCAAGTACCTTTCCGCCTTTGCCACCGGCCTCGCCCTCGCCGTCGTCGGCGTAGCGACCGCACAGAATCCGCAACCCAACGCTGCCGAACAGACCGCGCCCGCTCCACAACCTGCGGCCGGCGACAGCGAAGCGCTGAGCACGCTCAGCGTCGTGAACAAGCACGAGATCGCCGCGGCCGAGCTGGCCCAGTCGAAGAAAATCGACAGCGCGACAATGGGCTACGCGAAGATGCTGCAGACCGATCACACGGCTAATCTCAAGAAGGTCGAGGAGATCAGCCAGATGACCAAGGCGCCGATCGCCGAAACACCAGCGGTGAAGGAATTCAAGGACAAAGCCTCCGCCGAACGCGACACGCTCGCCAAGCTCGATGGCCCTGCCTTCCAGACCGCGTATCTCGACGCGATGATCAAGGGCCACGCCAACCTGCAGAGCATGATCGACAGCAAGCTGCTCCCCGGCGCAACCGATGTCGCCGTGCAGCAGCATCTACGCACAACGCGCGAAAGCGTAGCCAAGCATCTGGACCAGGCCAAGCAGCTGCGTGGCCAGGCCAAGTAGTTCGCGAAATCCCGTACAGATGCGTAGTCCCATCCCCAGCACACGCTGCCTCTACGGAGAACCGGCATGAACCGAAACAGCAATCCACGTGACCGCGCGCCGCGCAGCGAACCGCAGCGTGACCTCGGCGAATACGCCGGCGTACAGCGCGACAGCTACGGTCGCTACGACGAAGATGATTGGCAAGCGCGCGAGCAGCACGCCGGCGAGCGCTGGGGCTATGGCGATTTCTCCGCGGAGCGTGGCACGAGCTACGGACCGCGCAACGACGGGGATCGCCACGGTTCGCCGCATACATCGGGCGACGCCCAGCGCGGCGACTACCGCCACCACTACGGCGCGGAACGCGGCCACACTCACGACAGCGGCTACTACGGTCACGGCGCTGCATCGAACCCGAATTCCGCCGCCTCGCATCCAGGCCGTGGCGGCTTCGGATCCGGCGCCAACGGCGGCTATGCAGAACACACGAGCGGCCAGCCCGGCAGCGGCGCCTACGGCCATCCGCGCGCTCGTCCCGGCGAGGATTTCCGCGGTCGCGGTCCGAAGAACTACGTGCGTTCCGACGAACGCCTGCGCGAAGACATCAGCGAACGGCTCACGGCCGATCCGGATATCGACGCGAGCGAGATCGAAGTCCAGGTCACCGACGGTGCCGTCACGCTGAGCGGCCACGTCGACCGGCGCCAGACACGTTATCGCGTCGAGGACCTCGTCGACCGCTGCCACGGCGTCGCCAGTATCGATAACCGCCTGAACATCGGACCGGCGCAGACCCGCGGCAGCGGCGATGCGACGAACCTGACGCCGCCGAAGACGTAGGCGTCACCCGCGACCCGCCAGCGCGGCGACCCCAGTTTCACAGCAGCGCCATCGATCTGGCGTATGTGCGCCGTGCACCCCAAATACCATTTACTACTTTTCCACTTAGCACGTTTACCACCTAGCAACGGAGAGTCCCATGGCCAAGAAATACGATCAGAAGCAGGTAGAGGAATTGCTGTACCAGGCCCTCGAAACCGAACAAGGCGGCATCAAGATCTACGAAACGGCGATCACCTGCGCCGTGAACGATGACCTGCGCAAGGAATGGGGCGAGTACCTCGAGGAGACGAAGACACACGAGAAAGTGCTGTTGAACGTGTTCGAATCACTCGGGCTCGATCCTGCTACGCGCCCGCCGGGCCGTGAAGTGGTGGGACACATCGGCAACTCGCTCGTAAGCGCGATGGAGATGGCCAAGGCCGCCGGCGACCCGGCCGCTGCCGAACTCGTGGCGTGCGAGTGCGTGGTGCTGGCCGAAACCAAGGACCATCAGAACTGGGAACTCATCGGTCATGTGGCCGAAAAGGGCTCCGGGCCGGCGATCAAGATCCTCAAGCAGGCGCACGAGGCGGTCGAAAAGGACGAGGACCACCACCTCTATCACACCAAAGGATGGTGTCGTGAGCTGTGGATCCAGTCGCTGGGTCTGCCGGCCGTGTTGCCGCCGCCGGAAGAGGTCAAGAAGGTCGAGACAGCGATCGGCGCATCACGTGCGGAGCAGGCGCGCGACGATTTGCTCAAACGGCACTGACACCCGCTTTACCCGGACACGTCACGGATGACTGCCTCCACACCGCTGAAGAGCCCCGCGCACAACGCGTGCGCGGCGGCTCTGCTGATGATCGACTTCATCAGTGAGTGGCGCATTCCCGATCGCGCAAAGCTGCTGCGCCAGGTCGAACGGGCCGTGCCGCAGGCGGTACGCCTGATGACCGCAGCGCGGCGCGCCGGCGTTCCCGTGATCTACGCAAACGACAACTTCGGCCATTGGCGCTCAGATTTCAGTGCCGTGTGGTCTGCGGCTATTGCCGCCGGCGAGGCACCGGCCCGCATCGCCACGGCCGTTGCGCCGGAGGAATCCGACTATCGCGTGCTCAAGCCAAAGCATTCCGCGTTTTTCGGCACGCCGTTGGACCTGCTGCTGGAACACCTCGGCGTGTCCACCGTGGTCCTGTGCGGCGTCGCGGGTAACCAATGCGTCACCGCCACAGCGATCGACGCGCACATGCGCGACTACAGACCGATCGTGGCACACGACGCGTGCGCGTCCAGGACTCCTGCCCTGCACCGCCATGCGATGGAGCAGCTGAAAGACATCGGGATTGGCGTGGTCGCCGCATCAACCGTGCGGTGGGCATCCCTGAAAGCGTGACCGGAGAAGAACCGTGTTCTCGACCGATCTGAGTTCCTGGGAGTTTGTCGCACGCGCCGCAGTGGTCTACTTCGCGATCATGGTGCTGGTCCGCATCTCCGGCAAGCGCACCGTTGGCGAGTTCACGCCGTTCGACCTCGTTGTCGTCATCCTGATCGGCGAGTCCACGCAAGGCGCGTTGACCGGTGGGGATGAATCGGTGATCGGCGCGCTCATCGTGTCGGCGACGCTGATCGCGCTGAACTACACCGTCGGCTTCGTCACCACGCGCAGCAAGCTCGCAGACAAGATCGTCGAAGGTGAAGCGGTCCTTCTGGTGCGCGACGGCTGCGTCCTCGCCGAGGCGTTGAAACGCAACAACCTGCCGGAGTCCGATCTCGACGAGGCGCTGCGTGCCGAAGGCGTGGAGGAACGCAGCGAGGTGCGCCGCGCGTTCCTGGAAACGGACGGCACCATCAGTGTCATCAAGCGCAAGCCCGACTGAGCAGAGCTGCACTGCCGCCGCCTCATTAATCACACATGTACTAATCCGCTCGGTCGAAGGCGCAACGAGCCGCGCTGCCACCGCCCGACCCAGCCACCCTCAGGTGCCGGACGGTTTCGTGGTCGGAGCACTCGCAACCGGCCGCTGGGAACCTGATCCGGGCAGATCCGTGTCCGATTATGGGTTGAGCAGCACAAGCGTCCCTCATCGGGCGCCGCCGGAACGACGCTTCTTCGCTGTGATGATCTGACCCACGATCGCCGTCACGAGAATGCAGCAGTTGGTCACCACGAAGACGATGCTGCCGACCATCGCGCTGTAGACGATGAAACCGATGGACGCGACGATCTGCCCGGCGAATAGCCACTGCGATACTCCTTGTGCCGAGTCGTCGTTGGCTTGCTTGATTACCTGCTGCACCAGGGTTGCCATCAGAACCGCTGAAGCGGCCCAGCCAACCACATCGGGGTTCATATCATCTCCAGTGGCTACAAATCGGCGCTAACAGATCGGGGCCAACCAGGGCTCGGCCCACCCAGTCGGCATCAACGGAAAGTGTTACGGAGGTGCCTCTCTCCTCGGCGCTACATCAGAACCAGCCCCTGTGCCGGGCCAGCGCGATGGCAGTCGTCGCTAACAGTGCCATCGCGCCGACTGCAGTCCAGAATCCGGCCGCCTGGGTCTCGAACAGCGGTGCGTCGAAGTTCATTCCCAGGATTCCGGCGATCACGGCGAGCAAGCCCACCACCACGGCGATGAAGGACAGCAGCCGCATCGAATCATTGGTCTGAAGTGCGATCTGGCTGGTGAAGAGCTCGAAACTTCCGACGACCAGATCGCGGGTATTTTCCACCATGTCCATGGCCCGTTCGTAGCGCGTGTCCAGCGCCGCGAAATGCGCATCCGCTTCCGCGGCTTCTCTGGGCCGGAAATCGGGACGCGACAGCGCGGAGAACACAGCCCGGTGCGGCGCAAGCATGCGACGCAGGCGCGATGCAGCCTTGCGCAGGCGCCGCAACTCAGGAAGCGATTCGCGTTGTCGTTCAGTGAGGATGCCCACCTCCAACCGCTCGATCGCGATTTCGAAATCCGCGACGGTGTCGAAATACGTGACGAGATGCCAGTCCAGCAACGAAGCCACGAAGCTCTCGGCGCTCAACGCGCCAATGTCGGAGCCGGCCGCTTCGCGGTCGAACAGCGCATCCACGAAAGGCAGCGGATCATCGTGCATGCTCACGACCGCGTTGCGCGTCGCCACCAACGTCAGGACCCGGCCGCGCAGCGCGAGTCCATCGTTTCCACTGACCGCTACGACGCGAACCCAGAAGACTTCGCCGGCCTTGCGCAGGCAGGGGGTGGTTCGCGCGGAACCCACTTCAGCCTTTGCCGCCAGCGGCAACGCCAATGCCTTCCACACCTCGTCAAGACGACTGGGGCTCGGGTTCGTGAGATCGACCCACAGCAGACGATGATCGCTGAGCTCCACCGCCGCGAGATCGCCACACGCGACCGCGGCGTCCCTGCCGCGCGCGTCGAACAGCCGGGCACGGCATGAGTTTCTTTCGTCCGCCGTTGAACCGTCCATCGAGTCGTTCCTGGGGTCCTGTTCACTGGTGTGCACGCTACGGAACTCCTCGTGATTCACACGTAAAGCCCGAACGCGCAAAGCCGATTGAAGCGTCATGCAAAAACAACGCGGGCTTCATCCGAGGTGGACTCATGCGTCGCCGACTGGCCGGGCCGTCCACTAGGCCTTGCTCACGCTGGTTGCCGCCGAGGCAGGTCTGGCGCGAGCGGTGCTTCGGACCTTCGCAATAGCCAAGCCGAATCTGACAGCGGCGCACATGAACTCCGGAATGCGATGCACGCAAAACGTGCTTCTGGCGCCCCCGACATGCCGGCACGGTTCCCGCCGCACGACGGAGCGCTGGCCGAGAGGCAAAGGCGCGACATGTTCATTTTGCAGGCTCATCGCGGAATCGTGTGGGTGATTCCGGCATCCAGTAGTTGCTGTCACGT
>NZ_JAVTWC010000034.1:0-16142 GCF_032229445.1 Tahibacter sp. | reverse complement strand
AGGTCGGCAAGTTCAAGACCGAGACCATCGGCATGGCCTCGATGCAGAACGTGGGCCTGGGCAAGATGACGAATGTCGGCCTGGGCTACATGCGCAACGTCGGCATGATGATGACCAGCGTCGTCGGCGTCAGCCGCACCGACACCATCGGCAAGAATCACACGGCCACGGTCGGCAAGGTCTATACGCTGACTGCCGGCGGCAAGAGCACGATCGTCATGGACGACAAGAGCATCCTGCTGCAGATCGGCCAGTCGAAACTCGTGCTTGAGGAGAACGGGAACATCACGCTCAAGGGCGTGAAGCTGCTGATCGAAGGCGACACGATCGTCGACATCAACAGCGACAAGATCGATCTGAACTGAGGGATGCGTTCATGACCGTCGTCGTTAACCAGAGCCTGTACCCGGTGCAGGCCGTCGAGCACCGTTTCTATCACGGCAATCGCTACCACTGCGTTACGGCGAAAGTGACCGTGCGCTGGGACGACGAGGGACGTCTGTATTCCGTGCCACGCCAGCCCGAGATCGCCCGCGAGGATGTCTGGCGCGATCAGCCGGATCGATCGAGCCTACTCCTCGCGAGCGAGCTGATTCCGTACAAGCCGACGACGGACATTCTTGTGACCGGCAGTGTGCGGCCGCCCGACGGCAGGCCGACGCGCAGCTGGGCGGGCGCGCTCGTGATCGGCGAACGCGAAAAGCGGCTGCGCTTCCATGGGCCACGCAGCTGGCGCCACAGCCTGCTGTCGGGTTGGACGTTGTCGGAACCCGAGCCTTGCACACAAGTTGCGCTGCTTTATGAGAACGCCTATGGCGGCGTGGTCGATGCGAGCAAGGCGCACTTCGAGGACGGCGAGTTCTACGAAGCCAATCCGCATGGCTGCGGTTTCCTGGGTCGCAGCCGGCCCGACACCGGTCAGGTCTATCGTGCACCGCAGATCGAAAGCTGGGACGGTGCGGTAAGTGATCTGGGGCGCGATGTGAGTGTCGGCGGTTTTGGTCCGGTCCCGGGCTTCTTTCCCGAGCGTGCCCGCTACATCGGCAATTGGACGGCCGATTCGGCATCCATCCCGCTCGACATGGATATGCGTTACTGGAATACCGCGCCGAGCGATCAGCGCAGCGATACGTTCCTCAAGCGCGGCTCGACAATCTCGCTCGTGAACCTGCGGCCCGGCAGGCCGGTGACCCTTGAAATACCGCCGTTCGAACCGGCGCTCGTCGGCGAATTCGCCGACCATCACCGCGAGGCGATGGACATGAACCTCGACACGGTGACGATCGATCTGGACAACCAGCACCTCGTGCTGCGGTTCCAGCGCATCGTCGCCTACAACGACGCGCTGACGTCGATCCAGGTGCGCTGCGCGCCGTGCAAGCCGCTGTCGGGCGAGGTGGCCCGTGGCTGAGGCAATCAAGGCCGAGAGGATCGGCAAGCATTTCGCAACCGTCGTCTCGCCGGCGTTCTCCGCGACACCGTTCGGCAAGCGTGCTGTGCCGACCTTGCCGATGGTCGATTTCAGCCGCGCGATCAATACCGCGGCCAAGACCAACGGCAACGCGGCGCCGCTGTTCCTGCTGATGTCCTTCGCCCCGGACGCGACCGGCGACAAGCTGTTCGTCCCGCTGGAATGCCTGCGCGAAAACCCCGTGGAGGCCAGCTTCGCGACGGCCCACGGCCACACCGGTACGATCTTCTCCAAGACCGCGCCGCCCGTGCCCGGCGCGATCAACTGCGGCGTGCTGTCGGGGCCGGAAGCTTCGTGCAGCGCCGAGATCGAAGCGCTGGTTGCCGCGCTGGCCGAACGGATGGCCAATGAGTTCAAGGCCGCGCCGCTCGACTTCCTGATCAATTTCAACAATGCCGCCGACAAGGCGGTCGCCGACGTGCTGACGTCGCAGGCCAAAGGCATCGGCGACTGGTTCGTCGGCGCCTACGACTGGGCCGTCGACAAGACGTCGCAAGGCATCGAATACGTACTCGACGGCGGCGCCGCACGCGATATCGCGAGTGCGGCGGACTACGTCAGCAGTGGCGAGATCCTGACTGATCTCAAGGACGGTGCGGTCGCCGCCTACGAGTGGGGCGCGGAAGCGCTCGACACGCTGATGAACCTCGACTACGACGAGGTCTATGAAGCGTGCAAGCAATGGCTGCTGGAAACGCTGGGCCAGCTGACCTGCGACATGCGCGATGCGCTCGCCGCGATGCTGGCCGACAAGCGTCCGATGTCCGTGCAAATGGGAGAAATGTACGGTACCGCGAAGGTCGCCGTGGCCGAAGCCGCCGCAGCCGTCGCCGTCGATGTGCTTGTCACCAAGGGTGCGGCGTCCGCCGCTACGCGCGTTGGCGCGATGGTCGCCAAGGCCGGCCCGCGCCTGGGCAAGCTGGCCGACAAGATCGGCGACATCATGCGCCGCGCGAAGAAAAAGCCGAACCCGGGCCCCGACCACAAGCCGCATGCACCGCCAGTCGACAAGACGCCGGATGGCAAGCCACCGGAAAAGCCCAAAGGCGACACCGTCGACGGACCGCCAAAGCCGATCCCGTGTCTGGACTGTCCGATCAAGGGCGCGCCGGTCAATACCATCTTCGGCTGCAAGATCCTCGTGGGCGATGCGGATCTCGACTTCGTCATCGACTCGCCGCTGCCGCTGCGCTGGCAGCGCACGTATGTGTCCAGCAACGCGCATGAGAATTGCCTCGGCCAGGGCTGGAGCCTGCCGCTGGATTTTCGCGTCGAGATCGAAGCCGACCTGTTCGTGCTCATTGACACGCAGGGACGGCGCATCGCTTTCCCGCGCATCGCGGTCGGAAGCCAGCGATTTTCGCCGCACGAGCAGTCGACGTTGCGGCGCACCGCGCGCAACAGCTGCGAACTCGTTACGCCCGACGGCCTGCGCCTGATCTTCGGTCTCGCGCCTTCGGACCACGCCCGAGCGGCCGGATTCGACGCCCTCGAACGAGCCCAGGTGCAGCAATTCGAACAGGCGTTGCAAGCCGCCGGCATCGAGCATGGAGCCGCGTCGACGGACGATCGTCCGCCGCAGGCGCACACACTCGTGCTGCTCGGCCTGATCGACGCGAACGACAACTGGCTGCGCCTGCACTATGCCGCCGACGACCGGCCGTACGTCGTCGAGGCCAGTGACGGCCGGCACGTCGGGCTGCATTACGATCCCATGCGTGCATCGCCGTCGCCGCGTCTATTGCGTGTCGACGAACTGCTCGGCGAGCCGGACTCCGATGGCCGCTTCGCCGCGTCACGCACGCTCGTGGAGTATCGCTATGACGCGGCCGGCGATCTCGCCGCCGTCGTCGATGGCGACGGTGCCGTCGTGCGCACGTTCAACTGGTCGAATCACCTTCTGATCGAACACGCCGAACCTGGCGGCCTGGTCTCACGCTACGAATGGGACGTGACGACGCCGCGCGGCCGCGTGCTTGCGAATACGCTGTCGACCGGCGAGACGCTGCGTTTCGAATACGATCTGTCCGCCAGACGCAACCGCGTCATTGACGCGAGCGGGCGCGTCACGACGTATTGCTACGACGACAGCTTCTACTTCACGGGCGTGATCACACCCGACGGCGCACACACGCAGTACCACCGCGACGGGCACGGCAACCTCACCCTCGTCATCGATCCGCTGGGCCGCCGCACGCGCTACAGCTACGACAACGTCGGACGGCCGATTCGCATCGATCGTCCTGACGGCACCAGCCACCAGTTCAGCTATGACGGCGTGAGCCGGCGCCCCAGCGCGCTCACCGATCCGCTGGGTCAGACCACACAGCAGCGCTTCGACGTGCGCGGCAATCTGATCGAGTCGCGCGACCCGGATGGGGCGGTCACGCGCTTTGAGCTCGACGCACGGGGCCTGCCGCAGCGCATCCACGACGCGCGTGGCGGCACGATGCAGCTGAGCTACGACCGCAGCGGCCGTCTCGTCGAGTACCGGGACTGCCTCGGCCAGCCGACGCGCCACACCTACGACGACCGCGGCAACCGCATCGCGACGACCGACGCGCTCGGCGCGACCACGCGCTACGACTACCGGCGCATCAACCGGCAGGATCGCGTTGTCGCGATCACGCTGCCGGACGGTGCGATCGAACGCCTCGCCTACGATGCGCTCGGCCGGCTGATTGCATACATGGATGCCAACGGCCAACCGACGCGCTACGTGCTGGCGGCCGGCGGGCAGCCGCTCGTGCGCGAGAACGCGCTCGGACACAGCCTGCGCTACCAGTACGACGTGCATGGCCGGTTGTGCGCGCTGACCAACGAAAACGGCGCGATCCATCGCTTCGCCTGGGACGCAGCCGACCGGCTCATCAGCGAGCGCGGGTTCGATGGACGGCGCATCGACTATCGCTACAACGCGGCCGGCGAACTCGTCGAATCGGCCGATGGCGTTGCCGACGCGCAACCGTGGATGGCGCCGGCGCAGAACACGATCCAGCGAAAGCATTATCAGCGCGACCTGCTTGGACGTCTGATCGACAAGATCAGCGTCAAGCCTGGCGACGCCGACGCACCCGAGTTGCGGCACAGCCGCTACACGTACAACCTCAACGGTCGGCTCGTGCGGGCACGCAACCGATACGCGCGCGTCGAGCTTCACTACACCGCGAGTGGCAGGCTGGCGCGAGAAATCACTTGCACGCGCGGCGGCCAGACGAGCACGATCGAACACGCCTACGATGGACTCGGCAACCGCTACAGGACGGTATTGCCCGACGGTCGCGTGCTCATGCATCACCTGTACGGTTCCGGCCATGTCAGCCGGATCACGTTGGACGACGCTACGGTCTGCGAGTTCGAGCGCGACGCGCTGCATCGCGAAACCGTGCGCCAGCAGGGCGCGCTGCAGACCTTCTACGAGCGCGATGCACTCGGCCGCGTATTGCGCCAGGACGTCAGGACGACGAGCGGCATTCCGTCGGCGGAACCGGGTATCGCGCGCCTCTATCGCTATGACCGCAACGGTCAGCTGCTGAGCATCGACGATGCACGCAATGGCCGAAGTCTTTATCAGTACGACGCAACGGGGCGTCTGCTTGCCGCGGTGAGTGCCGCCGGCAACGAACGCTTCGCGTTCGATCCGGCGTCCAATCTCCTCGATGACGGTGCGACCGGCGCAGTGCCGGCAGCGCCAAAACGCGTCTGGACCGACATCGAGTGGCAAGCCTACCTGCGGGAAAACGTCGGCCGCGCAGGTTTCAACCCGCTGCTCGGTCCGGAGCAGCTCGCGACCGATCCGCAACACTGGGACGACGCCAGGACCAATCGCCTGAGCGTTTACCAGCAGCACCGGTATCGCTACGACCGCTGGGGTAACTGCATCGAGAAGCGCTCCGGTGCACACGAGATCCGCATGTTGCGCTGGGATGCGGAACATCAGCTGGATCGCGCGCACATCACCCGCGTCCAGCGCGGTGTGCTCGTGCATGAAGCCTGGGGCTACGACTACGACCCATTCGGGCGGCGCGTGGCGAAGTACCGGCTGCCCGGAGTCGCGGCGAACGATGCGGCCGGGTCTGCCGCCGAAACCGCGCGTGTTGCGCGCCACGATGTCGACGCGACGCACTTTGCCTGGGATGGCAACCGGTTGTTGCTCGAGCGCACCGCCGGCAGTCAGACGCTGTATCTCTATGAACCACACAATTTCATCCCGCTGGCATTGGTGCGCAGTGCAGCGCCGCCGACTAAACCGGCAGAGGCTTCACCGTTGCCGCAGGAGTGGTTGAGCCTCAAGGACCGCTACCCCGAGCAGTGGGCTGCGATCGAACGACGTCGTCAGAAAGTGCTGCGCAAGGTGGGGTCCGAGACCGAGTCGCCTGCACCGCCCGCGGTGGCAGAAATCTTCCACGTCCACGCCGATCATCTCGGAACGCCGCGCGAGCTGACCGACGACGCCGGCAACGTCGTCTGGAGCGCGAGCTACAGTGCCTGGGGCGCGGTTGCGTCGATCGATACGCCGCCTCAGCGAACTTGGATCCGTGACGGCAACACGCTGCGTGAGATCTGCGGGGAGCAGTCCGCTCCGGTCGTGCAGAACCTGCGGTTCCAGGGGCAATATTTCGATGCCGAAACCGGCTTGCACTACAACCGCTTCCGCTACTACGACCCCGATGTCGGAAGGTTCGTCAGTCAGGATCCCATCGGATTGCTGGGCGGAAACAATATCTACCTGTACGCCCCAAATCCGGTTCAGTGGATCGATCCGCTGGGCCTCAGTTGCTGGGGTGATCTGCTGATAAAGGCAGGTATCCCAAAGCCGGGGGACATGGAAAGGCCGCATGGGCACCACATCATATTCAAGGGCGACTTCGATCACCTTCCTGACATGAAAGCCGCTCTCGAACGGAGTCGCGCCGTCGTGGAACAGTACGGCGTGGATCCGGTGAACGAGGTCGGCGCATTGATGTGGGCGCCCAACAAAGGACATTCGGTCGAAAACGCCGAGCTTGTTGCGAAGAAGCTCGAACAAGCGAATCAGAATCTGCGGGCGCAGGGGATAAACCCGAGGAGCGACTGCGGAAAATTTGCCATGTTCAAGGAATTGCAGAGAATCGGAAAAGAGGTTTTTCTTCCCTAGTTCATGCCGCAGCGCAATCATGCTGCACCGTTCAACTTTGATGCTGAGAGCCGATATGAACTTGGATGATCTGACGGAAAGAGCCATTGCCGCGGCCAGAACTTCGTTTTCTGACCTGATGGAGAAAAAAAAAGGTGAGGCGTTCTATGCCTTCATCCTTTATACCGACGCCGATTGCTACACGGTTCTGCCCTCTGCGAACTCCATCGAAAAATACCGCGAGAAAATCGCGAAGCGCGGCGTGGATGACCCTAAGCGAATGGCGGGTTACAAGTGGTCCATCGGCGAATGGGCCTATGAATCCTGGAAGGCCGAAGCGTTCGACGCGATCTGTGAGGACCTGAGCGAAGCGAGCCAGTCGGCCTGTGAAGCGGGTACATTCCCCGGGTTTCGACAGCAAGTTCATTCATCCATGATCGAAGCATTGGCTTCCTTGGATGCAGAGGGTTTCTTCGGATCGATGAGAAGTGGCATCGTGATCTTTGTCTCGTCATCCGATTACGACGAGTCCATCGAACTGGAGAACCGGTCGGCGCAGAGGCTGAATTCCCCTGAGGTGTACGCGGAGTTTCTCAAAAGGTACGTAGCCTGATTGAGTCGGACAGACAGGGACTGGACACCCACAATCTCCAGCCAGGTGACGTCGGAGAGGGTGTGACCGGGGGCAGTCGATGCACGAAAAACTCAAATCCGAGCTCGACAGCGGAAAGGTTGCCGGGTTCGCACCTGGCCAGCAAATACCCGCGACATGGATAGCGCGGGCAGAGGCTGCACTTGGCGTGCACTTCCCGCCTTCGTATCTCTGGTGGCTGGAGAACTACGGCGCCGCCATGCTGGGTGACCAAAGCGTTTTCACGATCCTCCAGTTGGATTTCGATGACGCATGCGGCCCTGATATCGTGTATCAGCAGCTCAACAACGTCGCCAACGGGACGGCTATACCAGACGGTCTGGTTGTATTCGAGCCTGAGTCTTCTGACGAGATCTACTACTTCGATCTGTCGTCGCCGCATCAATCGGGCGAATATCCGGCAATGCGGAAAGATCTGCAGTTTGGAACGGTAGAGCTTTTTGCTGTGTCGTTCGCCGAATTTCTGTTGAAGCAAATTCGGATGCTGTCCTGACGACGGGCAGACCGGCTCGTCAGCAAGCGCTGCCTTCGACGGTCGACGCATCGATTATCGCTGCAACGCGGCGCGGCGAGTTCATCGAAGCTGCCGATGGCGTTGCCGGTGCGTAGCCATGGATGGGAATGGGACGGTAGTAGGGACGGGCGCAACGGAAAACTTGATCCAGCTACCGGATGTCTGCTATGAAAAAATTTCAGCTTCAGCAGTTCGTCACGATCGAGGACCTGATCGATGTGGTCAGGGAGAAACAGGAAAGAGACGTCTACTATGCCGTCTATTCCGAAACGGGAGACGATTTTGGGCCGGGCGACAAGGTCTTCGTCGACAGCAATGTCCAGGTCAACGACACCGATGAGGAAATCTATCCCGCCCAGGTCGTCGCCAGAGAACTTCGGTTTGCCTACTCCGGTGAGCAATTTCAGGATGTCATCGATCTCGGATTCAAGCAGAAGCCAACGGCAACCCACGCGGAGATCATTGGCGCATTGAACCATTACAGCGAGCATGACGACTTCTTGGACCTCTAGTTACCTGTCGTCGTCGTTCAGGGATTTTTTTTGCCAGTTCGGCGCCTGTGTCTGGCGGCGCTTCACTCGATCACGCGATGCACCTTTCTTGGCGATAGGCCGTGACTCAATCAGTTCGCGAACTTCTCGAAGCCAATGTCGACGCCGACGACTATCACATCGGTGGAGGCGTCCCCGCCCGTACGATCGCTCTCGCGGAGAATGCCTTGGCCGTCCAGTTTCCAGCGGAATATCGGGAATTCGTCGGCGAAGTAGGCTGGCTTGAGATCCACAATAGCTACTTCTTTGGCGTGCCTGCTGATCCCGAATCGGAAGAGGGCAATGTCGTTCACATGACGCGCTATGCGCGAAATCATTGGGCTCTGCCCGAAAACTATCTGGTCGTCTATTCGAGTGACGACCAAGCGCTCTGGTGCCTTGACGGAGCATCTGCGGAAAGACGCTCGAAAGTGCTTGCATTCGATACACGACGGACCGAGTTTGCCGGCACCGTATCTGCGTCATATTTTGACGCGTTGTCGGATTTTCTGACGGCTTGATGGCCGAAGATGAGTCGCCCCGCGGTGGCGTGTTGCCGCGCAATCCGTTGCCCAGCAGATCGGTGACGCCGGAGAGGCCATGACCGAGTAGCCGATGTACGAAAAGCTAGAATTCGACAGCGGAAACATTGCCGGGTTCTCGCCTGGCCAGCAGATATCCGAGGCATGGATAGCACGCGCGGAGGCTGCGCTTGATGTGCACTTCCCGCCGCCTTCGTATCTCTCGCGGTTGGAATACTACGGTGCAGCCATGCTGGGTGACCAAAGCGTCTTCACGATCCTGCAACTGGATTTCGATGACGCGTGCGGCCCTGATATTTTCGGCCGGTTCGCGAATTCCTGGAATCCAATATCGATGCCGCCGACTATCGGATCGTGGTACCAGCCGGGATGTGTGCAGTAAATGGAAAAAAGGACTGATGCGGTTTTCGAGATCCTTCGGGCGGCGGCAGCTGAAGCCAATGCCAAAGGCGACAAGTGGATTGTCATCGACTGTGCCTACGAGCACATGGATGCGCTTGGCGATCACGATTTCGACGAGGTGCTGGCACAGATACTGGCCTTGGTCGAGCGGTACCCGCAGCTGGACTTTGGCGGTCCCGGACCCTTCGGCGATTTCATAGAGCGAGAGCCTGTCGATGCCTATGCCGATCAGCTGCTGGCCTCTTTGGAGCGACGGCCTAGCGTCCAGGTAGTCGGCTGGCTGGACCGGATCATGCGAGCCAAGTGTTACCGGCGCCAGAAAGCATGGGCTGCCATCCCACCTTCGCGATTTGCCCTGGCGCCCGAGGCGGTGTTGAGGCATCCGTTGGCAGCCGAAGACTGCAGGTCGTTTTCCCGGGAATGTCTGGCCGACATCGATAAGGGTTGAGTGGCCGGATTTTGCGAGGCCGCGTCGCCGTTCTGCTGAGCAGTCATCGTGTTCAGATTGCGCAAAGGCAGGCCTCGGTCATCCGTAGATTTCCTGCCCGGAACAATGAGCGAACCCGGCGGATTCCATGTTGCAGTGCACCGTGAGCAGATTCAAACGAGCGTATTGACCGCCACAACGCGCACATTTAGTCTTCGCCTCGGCAAGGGGGGGAGCCCGACATGGGCGCCATGCCGAGTGTTGCGTTTCGTTGGGAAGGCGGAGACCGTCCGGTTTCCGCGTCTGATCTGCAACTGACCTCGTGGGGACAACCATGTACAACCGATTCCGCGGCGCCGCCCGTCGGTGGCTGCCAGCTGCTGCCTTGTTCGCTCTCAGTACCCAGGCCATGGGCAACACGCTCAACCAGAACGTCTCGTGGACCGTCGATCGCGCCGGAACGAGCGCGAAGTATCGCGTCGTGGCGTATGGCGATTCGATCTACGCGGGCTACAACGGATCCATCAGCAACGCGGCACGCTACGCCGCGACAACGGTCGACTCGGAGTATCTCTCCGCGCTGTGGAACGCAGACATCGAGAACATCCGTCGCGCCAAGTCGGGCGCGGTGGCTTCGGACGTCTATCAGAACAAGATCGTGGCCGAGCGCTCGTACATGCAGGCCAGTTCCACGCGGGTCGTGACCTTCGAGATGTGCGGCAACGACGGCTTGCAGGCGCGTTCCAGCTTCAAGTCGCAGACCGGTACCTGCAACTACAGCGTGCTGACCAACGCGGTGAACTCCTGCAAAACCTATGTCGCCCAGGCGATGGACTACATCAACGCGAATGCGCATGCCAACACCAGGCTCAAGGTCATCGCGAATCTCTATTACCCGGGCTACAACGCTGACAACGTGCAGAGTTCGTGCCGCGACGCGGCCACCGGTGCGACGGTGAACCTGCGCGATCGTTTCCTGCCGGCGATCGCGACAATGAACTACTGGATGTGCGAATACGCGCGCCAGAAGGGGTTCCAATGCGCCGACAGCTTCTCGCAGTACATGGGCGCGGACTACGACAGCAACGGTGACGGTCAGGTCGATTCCAGCGCGCTGCGCTACGTGGCCGGCGAGAGCGAGGCGAGCTATGTCACTCGCATCACCACCACGCTGCGCCCCACGCTGCGCGACGCGAATACGCATTTCGTGAATTCGTCGAGCAGCTTTGACTACATCCAGTCCGACGATGTGCACCCGACCTACACCGGCGGTACGGTGAGCGCCGGCCTGTTCGGCGGATCGACCGGCAGCGGCGCGCCGCGGTATACCAGCTTCACCGGCGGCAAGAGTCCGATCTGGAACAACTTCGGGCACGAGCGCATGGGCTGGTCGCTGTCGACCTACAATCCGGCCACACCCTGATCGCCCAGAGAGCGCAATACCGGTGAACGGCTCCGGCCACGACCGCACCACGCCGTCCGTCGAGGACGGCGATGGTGTGCGTGTGATCCGGGAGCGCCGCCCGGTGCTTTCGGCGGCGAACGTCGTGAAGGTACTCGCCGCGACGGTTGTCGTGGCGGGCATCGCGACGCTGCTGCTCTCGCCGCGACCTTCGCGCACGGCGACCGGACGGACCGGCGGCGCGGATACGGCGACGATCACCGTAGCGGCAACCGAACCGCAAGTTGCCGTACCCGCGCGCGTCGCCACGACGGCAGCGCACGCGCCACAACGCAACGCATCGATGCCAGCCATGCCCATCGCGCGCAATCCTGACGACTTGCCGAGCGGCGATCCCGACGACATCGCGACCTATGTGTCGCCCACGGATCCGGCTCCGACCATGACCGAGGTGATCCAGGCCTTGCACGACATGGGCGATCACACCGGTATGGGCGCCTTCAATCCGCCCGGTACGAGTCCGCCGCTGCGCGGCCTGGCCGTGCCGGACGATTTCATGCTGCCGCAAGGCTACGTGCGTCATCACCAGGTGACCGACGAGGGCGAGCCGCTGGAACCCATCCTGATGTTCTCGCCCGATGGCGCATTCGTAGATGCATCCGGTCGTCAGATCAGCATTCCGGAAGACCGGGTCGTACCGCCCGAGATGGCGCCGCCCGGATTTCCGATCCGGGAGATCACGATCCCGCCGTCGCCGTGAGGCGCCCGCGCTGATGGGCATGCCCTGATGGGTGCGTTCCCTGCGCAGCCGCGCGCAATCTGGCGCGTGCTCGTCGGCATCGCCGCCAGTGCGGCGCTGCTGGGTGTCTATGCACGTGGCGGTCACGCCTGGGTCCTGGGCTTCGGGCTGCTGGTACCGTGGCTGCTCGCATTGAATCCCACGAGCACGCTCGCCGGCGCGCTGCTCAGCGGATGGTTGATGAGCGTCGCGTTCGTCGTGGCCGTGTTCACGTGGTTCGGCGTGGCGCTCGATACCTACACCGGCATGGGGACGGTTCCCGCGGTGCTGGCGCTGTGTGCTCTCGCGCCGTTGCTGCAGCCGCAGGTGATCGTCTTCGCCGTGGTCCGCCATCTCGTCGGAACGCGTCATGGGGCAGTCGTGCGTGCGCTCGCCGGCGCTTCGGCCTGGGTCGCCTGCGAATGGCTGTGGCCGAAGCTGCTGGGCGACACGCTGGGCCACGGCCTTTTTCCCGCGGTGTGGTTGCGACAGGTGGCGGACCTCGCTGGCGCCGCCGGCATTACCTTTCTGCTGATCCTCGTCAACGAAGCCCTGACCCAGGCCGTGGCGCAACGACGCGAAGGCATCCGCAACGTGCTGCGGTCGTTGGCGCTCGCGGTCGCGCTGCCGGCGATGATGGCGGGCTACGGCGCACTGCGTCTGTCCACGATCGAATCGGTACTGAGCGAGCCGGCGGCGTCGATGCGCATCGCGATGGTGCAGGCGAGCATCGTCGACTACGAACGCCTGCGGCGTGAGCGCGGCACCTATGTCGTGGTGCGCGAGGTGCTGGACACGCACTTCGCGCTGTCGCGCTCGGCCATCGAGCACCACCATGCGGACGCCTTGCTGTGGTCGGAGACGGTCTATCCGACCACGTTCGGACATCCGCGCAGCGAAGAGGGGGCGGCGCTGGACCGCGAGATCCTCGATTTCGCCGCTGCCGCGAACGTGGCGCTGGTATTCGGTACCTACGATCTCGATGCCGCGGGCGAGTACAACGCGGCGGCCTTCCTGGCTCCCGGCACTGGCCTGATCGGCACCTATCGCAAGACGCATCCGTTTCTCTTTACCGAGCACGTCCCGGCGTGGCTCGATGGTCCCCTGCTGCGACGCTGGCTGCCGTGGACTGGCAGCTGGCAGCCCGGCTCGGGCGCGCGCGTCATGCTGCTGCGCGCTGCTGACGGGCGCGAGCTCAACGTGGTGCCGCTCATCTGTCTCGACGACGTGCAGCCGGGTCTTGCCATCGACGGCGCGCGTCTCGGCGCGCAGGCAATTGTTGGGCTTTCCAACGATTCCTGGTTCACCGACCACCCGATCGGGGCGCGCCTGCATCTTGCGGTGGCGGCGTTCCGCAGCATCGAGACGCGTCTGCCGCAGCTGCGGGTGACCACGAACGGCCTCAGCGCCTTCGTCGATCCCACGGGTGCCGTGCTGGCCAGCACGGCGATCGGTGATCGAGCCGTACTGGCGGGTGAGGTTCCGCTGCGCGACCCACCGCCGACCTTGATGGTGCGCTGGGGCGACTGGGTGGGCGGCGCGGCGGGCGCGTTCCTGCTGTTGCTCGCCATCGCGTCGGTCGTGCGCGCGTGGCGCGCTCGCCGGGCTGGCACCGATTCGCGTGCGACCGTCGATGCGGCGATGTCGACGGTTCCTACTGCGGTCGACGTGGTGCTTCTCACGCCGGGCTGGCGTGTCGCGACCGGGCTGCTGCGAGTGTGCGCCGGCGCCGGATTGCTGTGGCTGGTCTTGCGCATGCTGCTGCGCGACGGGCTGCAGGTGAATTCGCTGGCACAACTGCAGATTTTCATTTGGGCGACGCTGACGCCGGCGGTCGTGGCGTGGGCGATTCAGCGAGCGTTCGCAGCGCGTGCGCGGATCGAGGCGGGAATGCTGGTATTGCAGCAAGGTCACCAGCGCATCGAGGTGCCCTTGGATCGGATCGTCACCGCGCAGGCGTGGCGCATCCCATTGCCCGGCACTGGCATGGACCTGGGGCTGGCTTCCGGGGCCCGTTTCGCGCACGGCATTGCCGTCGCCGACATCCATGCGCTGCTGCGCGCGCTGGCTGGCGCCGGTTCTCCTGTGCGTCTGATCGGAGCGGCCTCGACACGCATGGCCGACTACGCCACGGCGCGCGCGCTCGCGATGTGGCCACGACTCGATCATCCGCTGGTCAAGTTCGCGCTGTTCCCGTTGCTTCCGGCGTTGCCGGCATTCCGTCTGCACCAGCACATCGCGTTTGGCGGCACCTTTGGCGAGTACTACACCTACGGGCTCGCGGCGTGGCTCACCGGGCTGCTGATCTGGTGGGCCGCCTGGTCCATAGGTCTGATGATCTTCGCCGCGGCGCTGCGCATCGTCGTCGAGACGGGTCACCTGGCGGCGCTGCCATGGCCGGCCCGCGCCGCCGCGGTGCGCCGCACCCTGGCCGCGCTGAGCCGCGTGGCTTTCTACGCTGCGCTGCCGGTATTGCTGGTCTTTCGGGTCTGAGTCTCGCGGCGAAATCCGTCCGCAATCTCCGGTTCGAAAACGTCGCCGCCGGCACACTCCAGGTTCGATACGCGGGCGTCGGCGAGCCGGTGGTGTATGTCGCCTGAGTCGTGATCAGGGGAAGTCGCTCTCCGGCGCACGACTCCATCAAGCAGGCCCTGCCGGTTGACGCGGCGCTGCCGACGCGAAAACATCGCGACGGACCGGCCGGTGGCCGGGCAGGGGGCGAGCGATGCGTAGGGGGCGATGGTCGGACTGGCTTTCGTGGCTGTTGTGGCCCGCGCTGTACGGGCTGGGCCTGTTCGGTTCGTATCTGGCCCTCGACAGCGCGCGGCCTCTGCTGGCCTTCAATGCCGTCTATCTGAGTCTGTTCGTGGTCATTGCCCTGCTGGAGCGGCTGATGCCGTTCGAGCCGCTATGGCTGGTGGACGACGGCGATACGGCGGCAAACCTCGCGCATACCGTGTTCACCAAGGGGCTGGTGCAGATCGGTGCGGCGCTGGCCGCGTCGCTGGGCATGGCCACGGCGTTGGTGGTGCAGCCAGCCGTGGCGCCGGCGAGCGGCCTGTGGCCGGCGGCGTGGCCGCTGTTTGCGCAAGTCGTGCTCGGGCTGGTCATCGCGGAACTGGGCCTCTACCTCGCACACCGAATCGCCCACGAATGGCCTTTGTTCTGGCGCTTCCACGCGCTGCATCACAGTGTGCGCCGCCTGTGGGTCGTGAATACCGGCCGTTTCCACATCGTCGATACCTGCTTCAAGGCGGTGCTCGGGCAGATTCCGCTGTATTTTCTCGGCGCGCCGCTGGCGGTGTTTCTCTGGATCAGCGCGGTAACCGCAGTGACCGGGCTGCTGACCCATTGCAACATCGTGCTGCGCACCGGGCCGCTGGACTGGGTCTTCTCCACGCCGGGCCTGCACCGCTGGCATCACTCCAAGCGGCTGGAAGAGGGCAATCGCAATTACGGCGAGAACCTGGTGCTGTGGGATCTGCTGTTCGGTACGTACTGCAACCCGGCGCGCCGGCCTCCGGCGGACATCGGCATCCACGGGCGCATCGCGGCCGGTTTTTTCGCCCAACTGGTGCAGCCGTTCCGGCGCAGCGGCGTGCGCGAGATCATGGGGCCGGATGCGTAGTGAATCGCGCGCCGCTGGCGGGTAGTGGTCTTTTGCAGGCGCTGAGGCGTCGGGATGTCCATGGACCACCGCTGAGTCCGCCTTCATGGCGTCCGAGGCAGATCGTCTTTTAACCACAACTTTGCATTTGGCTATTTATTGACCAATCGAGGTTGTGCATTGTCATGCCGCCGCCGCAGAGGAGCGGGATAGTCGGCTACTCTTTGCGCGCGCACGTTCGACGTTTACGGTGCGCCGTGTGCGGTGATTGCGAAGATCGTGCGCAGTGTGCGTGCTCAGGCTTGATAGGCCGGACGCGGACCGGGAGAATCCAGCGCGGACGGGGCGTGTATGAACAGGGACGCGCGCGCCGGTCGGGACCTGATCGCGAGCTCCCATTCCGGCGCTGTCCGGTTCGCCTTATCCGTGGCTTTCTCGCAGTTTGGCACCGATGACGGTGGCACTATCCGAATCCAAGGCAAAGGAGTGATGCCGCGATGGGTGTCTGGTCCGTGCTCATACCGCTCTCTCATCCGGCAGTCCCGCCGCTCTCGTCACCGCGCCTGCCCATTTTCCTGCTTGCGCGCCGCGCCGCCGCCTCGGGCGTGGGTGTCATCCCTGACTGGATGTTGATCAAGGATTCACGATGAATCGCACCCTGAACGTGACCACGCCGCTGGGCCCCGAAGTGCTGCGCTTCG
>NZ_JAVTWC010000033.1:0-16157 GCF_032229445.1 Tahibacter sp. | reverse complement strand
ATACCGGCGTGGGGCCGCATCGCGACCTGGCCCTCCATGGGCAGCAGCCCCAGGGCTGCTGCACCGTAACCGGTCTGCCGTCGGGACGTTTCGCCGATGAATCCGGACACGGCACGCACGTGGCCGGCGTGATCGGTGGCAACGGCGCGCTGAAGTCGCTCGCGCCGGGCGTGACGCTGCGCGCGTACCGCGTGTTCGGCGAAGCCGCGAGCGGCGCGACCAACTACGCGATCCTCAAGGCGATGATGCAGGCCGCGCGGGACGGGTGCGACATCATCAACCTCAGCATCGGTGGTGGGCCGCCCGACCCGGGCGTGGCCGAGGCGATACAGGACGCGCGCAACCACGGCATGCTCGTCATCATCGCCGCCGGCAACGACGGCAAGCCCTTCGTGAGTTTTCCGGCGGCGCACGAGAATGCGATCGCCGTCGCCGCGCTCGGCCGCCGCGGTACGTTTCCGGCCCAGTCCGCGGCCGCGACCGCGGTTCGCGCCACGCCCGCGTCGACGCTCGACGCGAACGAATTCGTCGCCGCGTTCTCGAACACCGGCGAGCGCATCGACGTGATCGCACCCGGGGTCGGCATTGTCTCGACACTGCCGGGCAACCGCTACGGCGCGCTGAGCGGCACGTCGATGGCAGCGCCCGTGGTGGCCGGCGTAGCCGCCTGCCTGTTGTCGCAGGATCGCGCGCTGTTCGCGCAGCCGCGCGATCGCGCGCGCTCGGATGCGCTGGAACGGAAACTGTTTGCGAGCTGCGTGAAGCGCGGCTTCGGCGACGCGTTCGAAGGCAAGGGCCTGCCCTGCGCCTAGCGTGCTACAGCAGCGCGTCGATCGCCGCAGCGTCCGGCGCGTCCAGTTCGAACGCGAGCACCTCGATGCTCTCGCGCAGATGGGCCTCGGAGGTCGTGCCGGTCAGCGGCACCACGTCGCGCTGCACGAGGTAGCGGAACAGGATCTGCGCCGGCGTGCGCGCATACGCCGCGGCCAGGCCAAGTACCGTCGTGTCACATAGCAGGTGCGGATTCGCGCTCAGGGTCCAGAAGCTCTGGTAGGCCAGTCCGTGCTCACGGCAGAACGAACGGATGGTCTTGTCGTAGCCGGTCTGCGCGTAGAAGCGGTTCTGCACGATGGACGGCTTGATGCGCGCCTCGCGCCAGAGCCGCTGCAACTCGGCCGGGTCGTAACAGTTGCTGATCCCGATGAGGCCGACGTGGCCGCTGTCGACCAGGGTTTCCATCGCGCCCCAGACTTCGCGCTGGCCGGCGCGCTCGCGTAGCGGCGAATGCAACAGCAATGCGGCCAGGTGCTCGCGGCCGAGGTTGCGCTGCGATACAGCGAAGGATTGCGTCACCTGCTGTGCGAGCGGCGCGTTTGCGTCGTAGGGAAGGCGTGCCGGATCTTGTCCGGCGAGCGGCGTGAACTTGGTCTGCAGATACAGCGCATCGCTCGATGTCGCTGCCACGGCAGCGCGCGCAGCGGCGGAGGCGGCGATCCCGGCGCCGACGCCGGCTTCGTCGTAGTGCTTGGGCTGGCAGGCCGTGTCGATGCCGGCGAAGCCGGCGGCCAGCGCGCGCTCGACCCAGGTCGCGGTCTGCGCCTTCTTCCAGGCCGTGCCGTAGAGGATGCGCGGCATGCGCACACCGTCGCGCAGCAGCCTATGGGTCGCGTCGCAGCGTTTCATGCCGTGCCCGGCCGCATGGCTATTCGAGCCCGTCGATGAAGATCGTATCGGGGCCGACATCAGTGCGTGCGCACTCATAGGTTTCGGCGATGCGTGGGCCAGTGTCGATGACGTGGAAATCGGCTGGTAGCACGTCCTGCGCGCCAGGCGTCTGGTCGAACAGGCGCGAGCCGATGCCGAGTTCGTCCCAGTCATGCGTCGTATAGCGATCGCTTTCCGCGGTCAGCGCGATGTTGCCGCCGTCGGCGAGCACGATGCCGTAGCGCTGCATCGTGCGCAGCAGCACCTGCGCGGCTGGCGAGTAGCCAGCGAACGGAAAGTCCGTGCGCAGGCGCAGGCGGGCGCCGTAGGGCACGCTGGCGGCGGGTCCGGAAGGACCGCCGGCATGCGTCGCAGGCCTGACGTACAACTTGCCTTCGTCGCCGCCCAGCGAGAGGTCGCTGGCCATGCGCGGATTCGGCAGGATGAAGCGCAGCGCGTGGCCGAGATCGCCGTCGACCTGCATCGCCGCATGGACGTCATCGGCGTTGAACAGCAGCGGTGCGATCGGGAAGCCGGCGGCATCGGCGCTGGTGCAATGGTCACCGCGACCCTGGCCCGGATAGACCGCGGTCAGATGCCACTTGACCAGGCACTGCGCTTCGAGCGCGTTCGCGCCGCTCTGCGTGACGTGATATGCCTCGTACAAGGTACTGCCCTGGACCACGAGCAGGTGGCAGTCCTCGTTTTCGTTGTCGCAGGTCAGCCCGGTCGTGCTCTCGATCGCCGCATTCGCCGGCACCGGCATGCTCGAACCCAGCGGTTCGCAGTCGGGGCTGTAATAGTCGTCGTAGGGATAGTCGACGATGGTCCGTGTCGGACTGCCCGCGGGTGCATGCACCACGTGCATGCCGAAATCGATCTGCATGCGGCCGAAGCCGAAGCCGCCGAGGCCGGTCAGCGTCGAGATCATGCTCGCCGATTGCGGATGCAGCGGCGCGGTGGCGATGTTGCGGTTCCATACTGCGCCGGGCGGAAAGCGCGGCTGTGGTTCGGCGCTGGCGCACAGCGTCATCGACAGCAGCGCGGCGGCGAGCGGCAGGCATTTCATCGTGCAATCCCCGGTCACGAGTTCTGCCGGTCGGCCCGGCCGCGCCGATTGTGCGCCCGCTGCCGCGCCGGTTGTGTGCGGGCGGCAGCGTTCGGCGTTTCCGGCCGGGGTTTCAGGCCGCGTCGCGTGCGCGCAGGGTGTCGTCGTCGCTGGCGATGGCGGCCTCGGCCACGCGGGTGCTGCGCTCCAGCGTGGCCAGGCTCAGCGCCTCCACCGCCGCGGAGGCAAAGGCATCGCGTCGCCGCTGCCTGCGCAGGAACAGCAGCGTGATTGCGACCGCAACGACGGCACCCAGGCCCAGCCTCAGCGCGAGTCCCAGCGACTGCCACAGATCGACCGCGCCGAACGCGAGGCCGAACACCTGCAGCAGTGCGGCAACCAGCAGCGGCGATGCGATGACGTAGGCCTGCAACAGCACGCGCCGTGCGCGCACCACGCTGTGAAGGTGTTCGCCCCAGCCGCGCACGTCGTCCCTATCGGGCACCAGGCGGCCGAGCGCCACGCGATGCCGCACGCTCGCGATCAGCCAGACGATGGCGCATACGTGCAGCAGCACGCCGGGCAGCAGGGCGCTTGCCTGGCCGCCGTGCGCTGCGTTGAAGCTGCCGCTGAGCACGATCAGCACCGAGACCAGCCACAGTCCGAGGCTGACGCGCCGTTGCCGTCCAGCGCGCGCGGTTTCCAGGGGCTCGACGAGCCGCTCTGAGCGTGAACCCAGCGCGCGCTGCGCGCCGTTTTCGCTGACCGCGCGCTCGAAGCGCAGCCGGCTCTCGACCTGTTCGCTCGCGCGCTGGAACGTGGGCCCGGCGAGGTCGTCGAGAAAGCGACGCAGCGCCGCTGCGTTCGGGAAGCGTCGCGCGATCGCCTGCGAAGCCACCTCGAGGATCGCGATGACGGCCACGCCGGCCAGCGCCGAGAGCGGCAACACACTGGGATGTATCCAGTCCAGCAGATCGATGTCCCACAGCCCCTTGACGACGACCATGACGATCAGCCACCAGATCAGCGGCGAAACGTAGACGACCGCGCGCACGAGCTGCAGGCGGCGCTGCAGCAGGGTGTCCAGCGTCCCACGAAGTTCCACCACCGGCGCGCTGTAGTCGATGCGCTTCACCGCAAGCCACTGTCGGGCATCGACGATGAAATGCACGAGCAGCAGGCCGAGCAGCGGCAACGCGGCGAGCAGGTACGGCCACTCGCTGCCGTGACGCAGCGCGAACAGGGCGAGCAGGCCGATGCCGGCCGCACCCGTCAGCAGTTGCAGCAGCAGGCCGCCACGGTGCCGGCCCAGCGTCGATCGCGTGCGCGCGGTCTGCAGGCCGCGCACGGCGTTCAGATCGAGCGTCAGCTGTGCGTCGAGTTCGCGGCCCTGTGCCGACCAGCGGTCCTTGAGACGATCCAGATCCAGCGTATTCACGGGCTTTCCTCCGCCGCGGCGTAGTCGCGCTGCAGCTTCTGCTTGATGCGGTTGATGCGGGTCGCGACGTTGGTCGCGCTCAAGCCAACGAGCGAGGCCATCTCCTCCTGCGAATACCCTTCGAGGTAAAGCAGGATCAGCGCGCGGTTGACCTCGTCCAGGCGTGCGATCAGCTGATGCAGCGCGCGCAGGTCGTCGCCCTCCACGTCGAGCACGCGGTCGGCGGCGGCGAGGTCCATGCCGAAGTCCTCGATCGGCAGCGCGTCGCGGATGCGCCGGCTTTCGCCGCGGAAGAACGAGATCGCGACATTGATCGCGATGCGCTGCATCCAGCCGGCGAATGCGGCGCCGCGATCGAAGCGCGGCCACGCCCGCCACAGTTCGATGAGGATTTCCTGGATCAGGTCGCCGCGGTCCTCGCGCCGGCGGCAGTAGGCATTGGCGACCTTGTACAGGATCGTCTTGTGCAGCTGCAGTTGCGCGAGAAACGCGTCGTCGCGGTGCGTGGGGCTCATGGACTCGGATGATCGGGACGGGGCCGGACTGGCTCCCGCCAGCTTATTCGCCGTGGCGTGTGGAAATGTCACAGCGGCACCCGTGAAATGTTTGCCGGCGGCAGCGCCGCCGCACCGGGCAGGCGTGCGTCGTCGGCCGCGGCGACAGAAAGGGATATGTGCATGACGGCGATTCCGGAGTAGGGAGGGGCGAGCGCGGGGCTCGGTCTACCTATTCGCCGCGGCGCGTGGATTTGTCACGGCGCGCGCCCTCTCAGGGATCGTTGCGGATTCCTGCGGCGGGTTCGGCGATCGCGGTCAGGCGACGTTGCCGCTCACCGATACCCCGCCGCCTGCAGTTCGAACAGCTCCGCATAGCGCCCGCCCTGGGCCATGAGCTGCTCGTGCGTGCCGCTGGCTTCGACCTTGCCGTCGGCCAGGACGAGGATGCGGTCGGCCATACGCACGCTGGAGAACCGGTGCGAGATCAGCACGGCCGTGCGCTGGTCGGAGAGTTCCTTGAAGCGCTGGAACACTTCGAACTCGGCGCGCGCATCGAGGGCGGCGGTGGGTTCGTCGAGGATCATGACCTGGGCGTCGCGCATGTAGGCGCGCGCGATCGCGATCTTCTGCCACTGGCCGCCGGAGAGGTCGACGCCGTTCTTGAAGCGCCGGCCGATCAGCTGGTCGTAGCCGTCGGGCAGGGCATCGATGACCTGGTCGGCGAGCGCGCGTCGCGCGGCTTCACGCACGCGTTCGCGGTCGTGCATCGCGTCGATCTGGCCGACGCCGATGTTCTCGCCGGCAGTCAGGTGATAGCGCACGAAGTCCTGGAAGATCACGCCGATGCTCGCGCGCAGCGCGTCGATGTCGTAGTCGCGCAGATCGATGCCGTCGAGCAGGATGCGGCCTTCGTCGGGGTCGTACAGGCGCGCGAGCAGCTTGACCAGCGTGGTCTTGCCGGCGCCGTTCTCGCCGACCAGGGCCAGCACTTCGCCAGCGTGCAGTTCGAAGCTGAGTCCGCGCAGCGCCCAGCGCTGTGCATCGGGATAGCGGAAGCCGACGTTGTCGAAAACGAAGCCCTGTCGGATCGGCTGCGGCACCGCCTGCGGGTTCGCCGGCGAGGCGATCTCGGGCTTGATCTCGAAGAACGAGAACAGGTCGTCGAGATACAGCGCCTGCCCCGCGACCTGGGAAAAGCCGACGAGCAGGCCTTCGAGCAGCTGGCGCAGGCGGCGGAAGCTGCCGGCGAGAAAGGTCAGGTCGCCGATGCTGAAATCGCCCTTGATCGTGCGCCAGGCGATGTAGGCGTAGGCCACGTAGTAGCCCAGCGTGCCGAGCGCGGCGAGCAGCGTGCCCCAGAACGCGCGCCGCCGGGCGAGAGCGCGGTTGGCCTCGAACAGGCGCGAGGCCAGGTCGCGATAGCGCGCAATAAGGTATTTGTGGAGATTAAAAATCTTGACTTCTTTTGCCGTCTCCACGCTCGCGCCCATCTGGCGCACGTATTCGAGCTGGCGCCGCTCCGGCGTCCAGGCGTAGTTGAGCGAATAACCCAGCGCATTGAAGTGGGCCTCGCCGATGAAGGCCGGCACCAGTGCGACGGCCAGCAGCAGGATCAGCCAGGGCGCGTAGACGAGCAGGCCGATGCCGAAGCTGACCACGGTGATCGCGTCCTGCACCTGGTCGAACAGCTGGCTCATGAGGTTCATGCGACCCATGGTCTGGCGTCGCGCGCGGTCGAGCTTGTCCTGCAGGTCGGGATCCTCGAAGTCCTCGAGGTCCAGCGTCGCGGCGTGCTCCATGAGGCGCACGCTGGTGGCGTTGGTGAACAGTTCCGACAGCAGGCCGTCGCCGTAGCTGATCAGTCGGCCGAGCAGGTCCGAGCCGATGGCGAGGCCGAATTCCAGCAACAGCAAGGTCAGCAGCGTGTCGAGCGTGCCGGCGCGCCAGGCGGCGTCCAGCGAATCGAGGACTACGCCGCTGCCGGCGACCCGCACCGCCTCGTCGATGATGAGCTTGCCGACATACAGCAACGCGATCGGCACGAATGCCCGCAGCAGGCGCAACAGCAGGCTGAGTGTGGTCAGTGGCGGACTCGTCGCCCAGATCTGGCGCAGGAACGGCGGCAGGTTGCGCAGCGCGTCGAAGCGCTCGCGCAGGCTGGGCTTGCCCGCGGGGCCGGCAGCAGTTCCGCCGGGCGTGGTCTCAGTCGTCTCGGGCATGGGCGGCTCGCGCGGGCAGTGAGGCAATCCTTGGCAGCGCGGCACGGCATTGCCGCTCCCGGCCGCACGCCGCGTGCTCGCGAGTATGCACACGGCGCGTCGAGATCCGGTGTGTGCGGTGATGCCGGGTTGTCGAGCCTGTCCGCTGCGCCGCGCCTGTTGCGGTGATCGACTGCGGCGTGGCGCTTCTCCGGCAGAGACGGCCGCGATCTGCAGCAATCACGGCAGAGCCGCCGTCAGCGTGGGCGCCTCACGTCGACCTATCAGTCTTCTGGCGTTCGCCCCGCAGGCGCGCCGCGGCGAGCGCGTGATTTTCGCAAACTGGCCGTGTCCTTGAGCACGCGGTGAGGCGCGCGACGGCGCATTAGTCTGTTCTCGGGAGAAGCCGCCGCGACCGCGCCGGCCGGCCGCAGAAAATAGCGAGGAGAGACGATCATGCCCGGCATGTCATCGAAGGCACGCGTGCGCCTGCTCGGCGCGGCAACGACGATCGAGCGCGTGGTTCGGTTGCTGCCGATCGCCGCGCTGTGGCTGGCGCCAGTGTCGGCCACGGCCGCCGACGCGGCGCGCGACCCGGCCGAAGGACTCTGGTGGGGCACGGCCGGTTCCGTGCGCGAGAAAGTCGAGGTTGGCCTCAACATCACGCGCGGCGCCGACGGCAAGCTCACGCTGCGCTTGACCCAGCCCATATCGAACTATTTCGACGTGGATCCGGGCGGTGAGGTGAAGCGCGACGGCGATCGCGTCGTGCACGAGGGACTTGCGCTGTCGTTGCGGCTGGATGGCGAGCGTCTGAGCGGAACGTATCCGGGGCCGAACAGCGCGGCCACGTTCGCGCGCGCGAAGCGGCTGCCGGTCGAACAACCACCGCCGGCCTTGTCGCAGGGGCCGGCGCCGCGCTGGGAGACGCGTCTGGGCGGACAGGCCTATGCCTCGCCGGTCGTGGCCGACGGCGTGGCCTACATCGGCACGACCGGCGGCGTCGTCAATGCGATCGACACGCGCGACGGCAAGTCGCTATGGACCTTCAGTGCCGGTGCGCCGATCTTCGCGAGCGTCGCGCTGGCCGCCGACGCGGTCTATGCGGTCGCCGACAACGGTGTTCTTTATCGGCTGGACCGCAGCGACGGCAAGCAGCGCTGGCGCTATGCGCTCGGCGACGGTGATGTCGCGCGCGTGCTGCCGCATCCACTGGTCTACGACTGGGACTGGCAGGGCGCACAGCCACTCGTGTTCGGCGACACGGTCTACGTCGGTGCCGGCGATGGCGGCTTCCATGCGGTCGCCGCCGACAGCGGCCAGCGCCGCTGGCGCTTCGATACGCGCGGCGCCATCCGCAACGCCGCGGCCGTCGCAGACGATCGCCTGTATGTCGCCAGCACCGATCACTTCGTCTATGCGCTGGACCGCGCGAGTGGGCGCGAACTGTGGCGCAACGACACCGGCGCGGCGCTCGACGCCGTGCCGGTCGTGCACGACGGCCGCGTGCTCGTGGGCAATCGCGGTGCCGGCCTGCTGTCGCTGGACGCCGCCAGCGGCGAGACGAAGTGGCGCCTGTATTTCTGGGGATCGTGGGTCGAATCCACGCCGGTCGTGCGCGATGGCGTGATCTACATCGGCTCCTCGGACCTGCGTCGGGTCAGCGCGATCGATCCGGCCGACGGCCATGTGCTATGGCGCAGCGACGTCTACGGCTGGACCTGGGGCACGCCTCTGGTCACCGACAAATACCTTTACGTCGGTGCCGCCCGCGGCACGCCGTATTTCGTCAGGCATGCGGCGAGCTTCAGCGTGCTCGATCGCAAGACCGGCCGTCACGTCGCGCGCCGTCCGCTGGCCGATACCGGAGGGCACCAGTGGGGCATCGCCGGATCACCGGTGCTGGCCGGCGACACGGTCGTGGTCGCGACGATCGCCGGTTCGCTGCTTGGGTTCCCGCTGCTGCCGTAGCGCGCGGTGCATGCTTCGATGACGTCGCGTAGCATGCGTCGCGCGTGCGCTCGCGACCTCATGCAGCGGCGCGCGCCGCGCGGAGCTGGCATGCTCGCCGCTTCGTCCACACAGACCGGTGCCGCTTGCCTGTTTCCGCGCATTCCCGCGCATTGCTTCAGATTCATTTCTGCGTGCTGCTGTGGGGCCTCACGGCCATACTCGGCAAGCTGATCAGCCTGCCGGCGACGGCGCTGGTCTGGTGGCGCATGCTGCTGGTCAGCGTCACCGTGCTGCTGCTGCCGCGCGTGTGGCGCAGCCTGCGCGCGCTGCCTTGGCGCCTCATTGCGATCTATGCCGGCATCGGCTGCGTGGTCGCGCTGCACTGGCTGACGTTCTACGGTGCGATCAAGCTCGCCAACGCGTCGGTCGCGGTGATCGCGATGGCGCTGTGCCCGATCTTCCTCGCCGTAGTCGAACCGTGGATCGCGCAGCGCGCGTTCGACTGGCGCGAACTCGGCCTTGGCCTATTCGTGGTGCCGGGCGTGCTGCTCGTGGTCGGCGGCACGCCGCCGGGCATGCAGCTCGGCCTGGCCGTCGGCGTGCTGTCGGCGTTCCTCGCCTCGACCTTCTCGGCGCTCAACAAACGCTACGTGCAGCAGGCCGACGCGCTCAGCGTGACCGCGGTGGAACTGGGTGCCGGCACGCTGCTGCTGACGCTGTGCGCGCCGTTGCTGCCGCACGACGGCGCGCTGTTTCCGCTGCCCGGCATGCGCGACGCGGTGCTGCTCGTGGTGCTGGCATACGGCTGCACCTTGCTGCCGTTCGCGCTGTCGCTGGTCGCGCTGCGCCAGATCAGCGCGTTCACGGCGCAGCTCGCGATCAACCTGGAACCGGTCTATGCGATCGCGATTGCCGCCGTGCTGTTCGGCGAACAGAGCCAGCTCGGTGCAGCGTTCTATTTCGGCGTCACCATGATCGTCGCCGCTGTGATCGTGCATCCGCTGCTGGTGCGCCGGTCGTGAGCGGGTCCTGAGTCGGCCAATCGCGCTCCCGGGCCCACGGCTGCGTGTGTTGGCAGCTTGTCGAGATTCGCCTCATCAGCGAAGTGGTTGGCACAATCGTCGCGCTAGCCTGCCGTTTTCGGAACGACGACAGGGGCGTGACCGCACGTCAGGTGGGTGAAGGCCTCCGCCAGGCCTCCAGCCAGGTCGTTGCGAGAAAGTGGGGGCGTTCACCGCACCTGCTTGCAGTTTTCCAACCAGGCGACTTTCTTGAAGTCGTCATAGCGATAGAAGGTGCCGGTCAAGGTGACGCGCTGTTTCTCGCGCAGCGTCAGCACCGTGGCGAGCTGATTGGGCCGGAAAAGACAGGCCAGGCCAACGCGGAAATTGGCCTGGCCGGGCAAGGGGCTCAGCGCGCGGTTGCGCATCTCGGGAATCTCGAACGACACGTTGTAGTCGTCGCCGTCCTGCTGGATGTAGTCGATCTTGCCGCTGAGCGTGTACGTGCGTCCTTTGTGGCGTGCATTCAGGGCGACGGCATTGGCTTTGGCTTCATTGGCAATCTCCATCGAAAACACGAAAGCGTCTTTCTGCGCCGAGAATTCGGCGTTCTGCGCCTTGCTCCCCTGAGTCGCCGCGAGCCGGCCGGCTTCGCCGCCCTGCGCCTTTGCCAGCAGTTCGCACAGATAGCGCTTGATGTCTTCCTGCTTGGCCAGCACGCCCTTGTCGATCTTTATCATCATGTCGATCCGGGTCGACGTGCCCTTGCCGGTAACGGAGACCAGCGTCGGAATTGCGCGCGTGGTCGCGGTCGCGCGTTGCTCCACCAGCAGCGTGCCGCCCTCGGGGTCCTCGGTGATCACGTCCATCTTTTCCGCAATCATGATCCCGCGCAATTGATTCAGTGCATCGGTAGTGCCGAGGTTGTCGACCGTGATCGTGCTCGTGTACTGCGTACCGCTGAACGCGCTGCCGCTTTTGGCGAAATTGGCTTCGCATGTGCCGGCAGCAGACGCTTGTGTGTCAGCCGCGGCAACGGCGCACACGATCAGCATCAGCATCGAACGCACAGCGAAAGGGTGCCGCGACGAAGCGGCGTTGAGGCAACGGGGCGATGTCGGCTGGGCAGGGGAGATACGGCGCATGGCGGAATCCTTGATGGTGCAGGCAGGACGAAGGGCTTGGCCCGTTCGCGTTGCGCCGGAAGCCAATGACAAGCCGATTCCGCCTCGCGTGCCAAGCGCCCGAAGGCGGGACTGTGTGGATCAGCAGAGGGTTCGCATAAGGTGCGTCGCGATCACTTGCATAGCGCAGCCCGCCGCAAGCCTGGAGGGGTCGGCAGATGACCGCACTGGGCTCGCGGCACTGCTGTACAAAACTCGAAGGCCGCGACGATTCCTGTCGCGCCGAGGCGTGCGTCCGTGCCCGCCGCGGCCTTCGAAAGCGAAATCGACGGGACTACTCGAAGTCCGTCCTGAAGATGCGATCGGATGTCCTTGCGGTCAGCAGCACGTCGCCGTAGTTGGGCACGCTGGCGTTGATCAGGACGGTGCCGTCGGCACCGACCCACAGGTCGCGGCCACGGCTGTGGTCGGAGCCGCCGTTGGCGATGTCGAAATCCGAGACGGTGGTCTGCACCGTACCCGTGGTGGTCGCCATCGGGATAGCCTGGCCCGGCGCGAGAATTTTGCGCGGCGCGCGGCCGACTTCCAGCAGCCACAGCGCATAGGTATCGCCGGGATCGGTGCGCGCTTCGAGCAGCAGGTCGCCGTTGCTCATCACGGCGCTGGCACCGAAGCTGCGCCAGGTGCGGTTCAGTTCGGGGCCGTACTCGCCGGTCAGGCCGATCAGCGCGAGCAGTTGCGGACGCTGGCCGGCCCGCACGCGCCAGAAGCCGGTCGGCGTGCTGTCGGTGGTGTTTACGCTGGCGCTGAAGGCCGCATAGCCGCCGCTGGTGCTCAGTGACGTGGTGTCGAAGTTGCGCCAGGTCGCGTCGGCCCAGTTCGGGCCGTAGTAGCCGGATGCGTCGGCGAAGGCCATCGGGCGGTTGTTGGTGCCGTCGTTCCAGAACAGGCCGTATTCGCTGTTCGCCGCGTTGGTGCGGCGGAAGTAGCTGAAGAAATAAAACTGCCCCGGAAGGCCAGGATACGGCGCTTCCATCGACGTGGTGAACGTTGCCGTCGCGATGCCGATGGACGGTCCCTTGGCGCCGGTCTGGCCGTTCACCGCGATCACGCGCGGCGCGCCGTTGCAGATTTCCCAGATACCGGCGCGCGAGCCGCTCGCGTTGAATACGCCGTAGACGCGGCCGGCCGCGGTCACGGCAAGGTTGCCGTCGATCGAGTACGGCGTCTGGAACGAATCGCCTGCGATCAGTCCAGGTGCCAGCGCGGTCTCGGTCGCGCCGATGCGCAGGCAGGGTACGTTGCCCTGTCCGGCGACATGCTTGACGATACCGCGGCTGCTGCCGCCGGTCGGGCTCTTCAGGCTGACGTCCATGAGGATGCCGCCGCCGTTGAGCGAGCGTGCGACCGCGAAGCCCGAATCGTTCGGGAAATCCCAGCCCGTGCCCAGGCCCGGACCCAGCGGACCGTCGGTCAGCGTGCGTGCGGCCTCGACATTGCGTGCGGTATCCCAGCGCCACACGCCATACGTCGCCGTCGCGGTGTTGCCGGCTTCGCCGGCGCGGCCGGAGAAGGCGCGCTGTCCGTCGGGTGCCGCAGCGCCGTTGCCGGTGTAGACGTTCAGGAATACGTGGGCGGCTTCGCTGCCACTGCGGCCCGGGCCGCGGCTCGTGCTGACACCGAGCTCGGTCATGCGCGCGAACGCGCCTTGCTGATAGGCCCAGTAGCCGGCGAGGTTGCCGGGGCTGGAGATACGGAAGCCGACCTGGTCGCGGCCGATGTCGCCGAGGATGCTGTCGGCGATGCCGCGGCCGGTGCCATCGGGCAGGCCGGCGCTGATGACACGGCCGTCTTCGCCGGCGACGACGGTCCAGTTGATGGTCTGCGCGCTGGTCAGCGGCGCGTGGAGGATGGCCACGGCGAGGGCGGCGGCGAGTTTCCGGTTCAGCATGTGCGTGTTCCTCATTACGGGCTTTTCCCTGTGCAGGCGCCCGTCGGGCCGTGCCGGCCGCGGTACGGCTGCGCAAGTGGGGCGCATGCTAGTGTTCACGACGACATTCGTAGGCACGGACGGATAACGCCGTGGTAACGGATGGGTAACGGCGCGGACCGCGGCCACTTCGGTACGCTCCGCCGCCGGGTTTTGCCCCGGGCCGTCCCACCGTCAAACCTCTCCAGGCCCTGGCAGTGCGATGGGCTTACCGCCTTCCCGGTCGGGCCAGCGCACCGGCGATTGGGGGATTTCACCGCCTTGCCGCGCCTTTGAAACGCATGAACACACCATCAGATATCCCCGAACGCCACTCGTACTGCTACCGCTTCGGCACGGCCGAATTCGACGAGGCGCGCTTCGAGCTGCGCGTCGCCGGCTTGCCGGTCGAGGTCGAGCGGCGCGCGCTCGAAGTGCTCGCCTATCTGCTGCGCCACGCTGGCGAGGTGGTGACCAAGGAAGAACTGCTGCGCGAGGTCTGGGCCGGCCGCATCACCGTCGACAAGGTGCTGCCCAACGCGGTCAACAAGCTGCGCCGCGCGCTCGGCGAGGCCAATGCCGAGCGCCTGCTGACCCAGGCCCGTGTCGGCTATCGCCTGGACGGCGCGATCGAGCGCATCGCCGTGGGCCGCCGCCTGTCCAGCCGGCTCGAACTTGCTGCTGGCCAGGCCGTGCCGGGGCGAGACAATTTCCTGCTGCGCCGTCAGCTTGGCAGCAATCGCGGCAGCGAGGTCTGGCTGGCCGAGCACGCCAAGACGCGCGAGAAGCGGGTCTACAAGTTCGGCACCGACGGCGACCGGCTGCGGTCGCTCAAGCGCGAGGCGACGCTGTCGCGCGTGCTGCAGGAAAGCCTCGACGACCGCTCCCACTTCGTCGACATCATCGACTGGAATTTCGAGAACCCGCCGTTTTTCCTCGAATGCCATTTCGGCGGCCAGAGCCTGCTCGAGTGGTCCGAGAGCGGGCTGGCGCCGCTGGGCCAGGAGGAACGCGTCGCGCTGTTCCTGCAGGTCGCCGACGCGGTTGCCGCGGCCCACGGCGTCGGTGTGCTGCACAAGGACCTCAAACCCGCCAACGTGCTGATCGCCGCCGAGGAACACGGCTGCCACATCCGCCTGACCGATTTCGGCAGCGGCCGCCTGCTCGATCCGGAGCGGTTGGAAACGCTGGGCATCACCCAGCTCGGCCTGACCGTGACGCAGAGCATCGCGACGGATTCATCGGCCGGCACGCCGCTGTACGTGGCGCCGGAAGTCTTCGCCGGACATGCCCCTACGGTGCAGAGCGACGTGTTCGCGCTCGGCATCCTGCTGTACCAGCTGCTGGCCGGGCACCTCACCAAGCCCATGGTCTCGGGCTGGGAGCAGGATGTCCCTGACGAATTGCTGCGCGAGGACATCCGCCTGGCGACCGACGGCAATCCCGAACGCCGTCTGGCCAGCGTCGCCGAATTCGCCGCACGCCTGCGTGATCGCGAGCATCGCCGCGTGCAGGCCGCGCAGGCACTGCACCTCGACGAACTGTCGCGCAGCGCGCGCGAAGCGCTCGCCCGCAGCCGCGCTCGGCGGCCGTATCTGATCGCATTGGTCGGAGCACTCGTTGCCGGCGTCCTCGTCGTGTCGGGCCTCTACCAGACTGCTGTGCGCGCGCGCAACGCGGCGCAGCAGGAGCTCGACCGCGCCACCGCGATCAACCGCTTTCTCAACGAAGACCTGATCGGCCGCTCCAATCCGCTGGTCGTCGCGAAGGGGCAGAGCGCCTCGCTGAAGGACGTGCTACTTGGCGCGCGCGACCGCGTGTCGAAGCGCTTCGGCGCGCAGCCGCTGACCGAGGCCTCGATCCGCACCAGCCTTGCGACGCTGTTCAACATGCTGGAGCTGCTGCCCGAAGCCGAAGCCGAGGCGCGCCAGGCCCTGGCCCTGTACGAAAGCGCCGCCGGCGCGGGCAGCCGCGATGCGCTCAAGGCGCGCACGCTGCTCACGCGGCTGCTGACGCGCACCTCGAAGTTCGACGAGTCGCTCGAACAACTCACGACGCTGGACGGTCTCACGGCCGGCACGTCGGATCCCTATGCGACCTACCTCGTCGCCTCAGCCTGGGGCATCTATCACATGAACCGGGCCGAATACGCCAAGGCGCTGCCGCACTACCGCACGGCGATCCCGCTGCTGCGCCAGGCGGAGCCCGACAATGTGACCCAGCGCGACTCGATGCGCATGGACCTCATCAACGCGCTGACCCAGACCGGCAAGCCCGCCGAGGCGCGCGCCGAGGGGCAGGATCTGATCGCCGAGATCGGCGCGCGCGGCGACGACAACGGCCTCGTTGCCGCGTTCGCCAGGGCAGCGGTCGCGCGCACCTATACGCTCGAGGGCGATCTTGTGCGCGCCGAGTCCGAACTGGTCGAGGCGCAGAAGACCATCGTCACGCTGCTCGGCGCCGAGCACACGCGCAACCTCATGGTGCTCAGCGACCTGTTCGACATCGCCTCGCAGCGCAGCGACTGGCCCAAGGCGCTGGACTACGCCCAGCGCGTGCACGAAGGCTTCCGCGCCAAGTTCGGCGAAGCGCACAACACCAGCTCGCTCACCGCGATCAACTGGGGCCAGGTGCTGTTCGAGAGCGGCAACGCCAAGGACGCGGAGGTCCGCATGCGCCCGGCGTATGACAGGCTCACTGCGCAGTTCGGTGAAAAAAATCCACAAAGCCAGACTGCGGCCTACTGGCTCGCGGCGATCACGCTGGAACTCGGAAACCTCGACGAAGCAGGCCGCCTGATCGCCATGCTCGATCCGACCGCACTCGAAGCCGCCGGCGCCGACGGCAAATGGACGCTGCGCGTCGATGCCTTGCGCGGCGTGCTGCTGGCGCGGCGCGGTGATTCCGCGGCGGCAAAGCCGCTGCTCGAAACGGCGGTTGGCGGGCTTGCGGAAGGCAGCAATGCAAAGAGCCGCGTCTATGCGAATGCCAAGCGGGCGCTGGAAGCGTGGTAGCGGCTATTGATGTGATGCCCAGGAACCTCTGAACAACTCGATATCTGCTTTTGATTCCGGGGTTGTGGAGATCTGGTGCCGAGTACAAAAGCGATGGTGCCAGGACTTGTTCAGAGGCTTCCTAAGTGTTCCGGCTGTCCGGCTGGACCGATCGATCTAGCAGGCTGTTGAGAAACCCCTCCGCTCATGCACAATCATAGGCTCCATCAAT